>JAGQHH010000220.1 GCA_020431945.1 Cyanobacteria bacterium HKST-UBA02
GGAAGGAGACCTGGTTGAGAAAGGATCTCCGGTGGCGAAGCTCACCGACGATGATATCCAGGCCCAGCTTCGCCAGATGAAAGCCAGGCACGAGGCTGCCCGGGGCATAGTCGAGCAGAGAGAGCGCAATCTCGAGGTGATGACCTGGATGATCAAGCAGGCTGAGCTGCAGTTGAGCCAGTCCAAAGAAGATGTCTCCGCTCAGATCGACCAGAACGAAGCCAATGTCGCCCAGGCATCCGCAGAGCTCACCCAGGCCCAGGCCAACCTTCTGGAAGCCCGTTCTTCCAGGGACCTGGCAGCCAAGCGGAAGGTGCGGTTCGAGCGTCTCGTCGGACCCGGTGCCGTGACCAAGGACGAGTACGACCAGGCAATCACCAATTACGATACCGCGACAGCAGCTGTGGAGTCGAAAGAAGCTCTGGTGACGGCGGCAGAGAAAAAGCTCAGGGCGGCGAAGGCTCTTCTCGATCAGGCGAAGGCGACACGCTATACACCCAATATACGAAACACCCAGGTGCTTGCCACAAGACAGCAACTCGCCGAAGCCGAGCATCAGCTCACCTCGGCCCGGGCGGACCAGGCGGCTTGCAAGGCTCAGATCGACGAGATCAATGCTCAGATCGATTATCTGAATCTGGTCAGTCCGATTACCGGTGTCGTCACCGCTCGACCGGTAGAGCCCGGTGCCGTTGTGGTGCCCGGTCAGACCCTCCTGTCTCTCATCGATCTGGATAAGCTCTATCTCAGAGGCTATGTGCCCGAAGGGAAGATAGGCCGCGTCAGAGTCGGGGAGAAGGCGAAAGTGATGCTCGATTCTTTTCCGGACAAGCCCTTCGATGGAACCGTGATCGAGATCGATCCGGTGGCGTCTTTCACGCCGGAGAATATCTATTTCAAGGACGACAGGGTGAAGCAGGTATTCGGTATCAAGATTGCCATCAACGAGCCGGGGCGCTTCGCCAAGCCCGGTATGCCTGCCGACGCGGAGATCCTTACTAATGATCGATAGCGCCACCAGGGTCTTCGATTCAGCCATGCCGGAGCCCGACGCAGTGGTCAGGGCGGTGGGGCTGCGCAAGTCCTATGGCGCTTTCGAGGCTGTCAGAGCCGTGGATCTGGAGATCCGCTCCGGCGAGATCTTCGGTCTGATCGGACCGGACGGTGCCGGGAAGACCTCGATATTTCATATCATGGGCGGTGTCATGCAGTGGAGCGGGGGCGACATCGAGGTCCTCGGCGCCAGCCCCTCCGAGGCCAGACCCCAGATCGGCTATCTTACCCAGCAATTCTCTCTCTATCTCGATCTGAGCGTCGAGGAGAACATCCGATACTCAGCCTCGCTTCGCAATGTCCGGCAGAACGAATACAGGGAGCGTACCGACGATCTTCTCCGCCTCATGGATCTGCGCCGTTTCAAGAGCCGTCTTGCCGGCAATCTGTCCGGAGGGATGAAACAGAAACTGGCTCTCTGCTGCTCCCTTGTGGCGAGGCCGAAGCTTTTGCTACTCGATGAGCCTACCACCGGTGTCGATCCTGTGAGCCGCCGGGAGTTCTGGGATATTCTCGCCACCGTCGCCGCCGAGGGGGTCACCATTGCGGTAGCCACACCTTATCTCGACGAGGCGGAGCGATGCAACCGCATAGCTCTGATTTACGAAGGGCGAATCAAGCAGACCGGCACTCCCGATGAGCTCAAAGACTCCCTTCACCTGGAGCGTCTGGAAGTTCGTGCCAGGCGCCAGGCGGAGCTTGCCGGCATCCTCGAGAAAGAGCCTCGAGACCTGATCTCCGATGTCCAGCAATTCGGCGATCGTCTCGATATCCTGGTGGCGGATACGGCCTCGGCACAGTCCCTGGTCACCGGTATCGGTGAGCGTCTTGGTATCGCCATCGATGTCTCCCGCCAGAGACCCACCCTGGAGAATGTTTTCGTGCACAGCCTGCGCAAGGAAGGCGACGCCGAGCAGGTGCCCGAGTTCGATTTCCAGCGAGCTCGCCGGGACAGAAATGGCGAGACGGCCATTGTCGCCCGGCAGATGTCCCGTCGATTCGGAGATTTCTGGGCTGTCAAAGGTGTTTCCATCGAGGTCGGCTATGGAGAGATCTTCGGGCTCCTCGGTGCGAACGGCGCCGGCAAGACCACGACCATCAAGATGCTTTGCGGCCTCATCGGTGTCACCAGGGGCGAGATGGAGCTCTGCGGCCAGAAAGGCAATCTCAGGAGCTCCAGCTTGAGAGGGCGCCTTGGCTATATGAGCCAGAAGTTCACACTCTATGACGACCTCACAGTTTTCGAGAATATGGAGTTCTATTGCGGTGTCTATGGAATCAGTCCCCATCTCCGCGCTCGTCGTATCGCGTGGGCTCTGGAGAGTTGCGGACTTTCCGGTCAGGAGAGTCTCATTACCGGCAAGCTTCCGGGAGGCTGGAAGCAACGTCTGGCTTTTGGTGCCTGTGTCATGCACGAGCCCGAAGTGCTCTTTCTCGATGAGCCCACCTCCGGAGTCGATCCCCTGGCCAGGCGTCAACTCTGGGATCTGATCAGGACTTTCGCGCAGAACGGCACTGCTGTTCTGGTCACCACGCACTTCCTGGAAGAAGCCGAGCACTGCCACCGAATGGCTTTCATGGCGGGGGGCGAAGTGGTGGCCCAGGGCTCTCCAGGCGAGATCAAAGCCGAGCAACCAGGGCAGCTCATCGAGTTGAGGACTCAGCCGATACAGACTGCTTACCTGGCGCTGAAAGAGAGCTTCGAATCCTGGCGAGTTTCCATATTCGCCGACCGTATCCATCTTGTGGCGCTTTCCGAGGCGGATCTGGATAAGGCATCGCAAATCGTCACCGGAGCCGGTGCCAAAATAAACAGTCACCGGCAGATCCCATTTTCTCTCGAGGATTCCTTTATAGGCATCGTCGAGAGAGCCCAGATGGAGGTGGTGAGATGAGCGCCGCACCCTGCGATTTCTCACGGATATTTTCGCAGGCCGTCAAAGAGCTGGCTCAATTCAGGCGCGATCCAATCACTGTCGGTCTGGCTTTTTTGCTGCCCCTCATCGCACTCTTCCTGTACGGCTATGCCACCAGGCTCGAAGTCAAAGGGATGACAGTGGCGGTGATCAATCACGATCAGGGCAAACTGAGCCGCGACTATATAGACCGGCTCTTCTCCACCAATCAGATGATTCCGTCAAAATGGACCGGCAGCAAAGCTATCGAGCCCCTGGACCGGGGTCTGGCTCGGGCCACCGTGATCATTCCACCGGAGTTCTCCAGGGATATCAAAGCCGGGCGGCAGGCCACCGTCCAGGCCATAGTCGATGCCACCGACGTCAACAATGCCCGGGTGATCAAAAACGGTATCATAGGCACCACCAATTTCTTCATGGAGTCGGAAGGGCTCAATAAGGCGAGCAAGATCCTCGAGCCGCATATCAGGCTCTGGTTCAACCCCGGACGGGAAGAGGCTCTCTATATCGTGCCGGGTACTGTCGCCCTGGTGCTCTGGGTGTTTCCGTCCCTGCTCGCTTCTCTTTCGCTTGCCCGGGAGAAGGAGCAGGGCACCATTCTCCAGCTCTACGCATCTTCCATGACCGCCTTCGAGCTCATCGCAGGCAAGCTCCTCGCCTATCTCACCGTGGCTCTTTGCGAGGCGACAGTGGTGCTTTTAGCCTCCTTCATCTTCTTCGGCATCCGATTCGTCGGAAGCCCGGTGACATTTTTTGTGGATCTGGTTCTGTTTGCGGCCTGCGCCGTCAATTTCGGTCTCCTGGCAGGCTCGGTGGCCGCCAATCAGAACGCCGCCGTTCAGATAGTCGCCACTGTCGGCTTTACTACTACCCTTCTGCTGTCAGGTTTTATCTATCCGGTGCGTAATATCACCTATCCTCTTTCTCTGATATCGAACGTAGTGCCGGCTCGTTATTTCATCGAGTCCTGCCGCGACTCATTCGTCCGGGGACCGGAGCCTTTCAGCCACTGGTATATTCCTCTGGCTCTGATCGTCGCCAATATCGTCCTTCTCAGGCTTTCATCGAAGAAGATGTCGGCCATGCAGTTGCGGGGGTAGTCATGATACTCGGCAAGGTCATCCTCCGTTCCCGTCTCTTCTCCCTGATCGTCAAGGAGTTCCACCAGATCCTGCGTGACAAGCAGCTTGTATCGTTACTTGTCGTACCGCCGGTCTTGCAGCTCATGCTCTATGGCTTTGCCCTGAGCCCCGAGGTCAAGCATATGCGCATGTCGGTGGTGGATCTCTCCGGTACCCCATTCAGCCGGGAGCTCACCGCCGGTGTCGTCAACAACGATGTTTTCGATCTCACCAACCGGGCCGATTCCATTCCGGAGTTATCTAAACAGGTTGCCCAGGGCGAGATCGATCTCGGTATGGTGATACCACCGGATGCCTCCCGGCTGTTCAAAGCCGGCAAGCCCGTGCCGCTGCAGGTCCTGGTCGACGGTGTCGACGCCAATACCGCCGGCATCGCCCAGGGCTATGTCACCCAGATACTGCAGGAGCTGGGCCGGAGTCTCAAGGGAGCCGACCGGGAGCCTCCCATCAAACCGCAGGTGACTTTTCTCTATAACCCCGGGCTCACTGCCGCCTGGTTTTTCATACCGGGGGTGATGGCACTCGTTATCGTCATCTCCGGAACTCTGGTTTCATCGGTTTCGGTCATCCGGGAGAAAGATACCGGCACCCTGGAGCAGCTCCTCATGACGCCAGCCGAGCCCATGGAGATCCTGGCTGCGAAAGTGGTGCCTCTGGTCCTGCTTTTGCTGGGCTCAGTGCATCTCTGTCTTGGCCTGGCTCTTTCGGTTTTCGGCATTCCTCTTCGCGGAAGCTTTTTCCTCTTCGTGGGAGTATCGGTTCTGGCCATATTCGTGGCTGTTTCCATCGGCATGGCTCTGGCTACTTTCAGCGGCAACCAGCGCCAGGCTCTGCTTACTTCGTTCTTTATAAATCTGCCGGTCATCCAGCTCTCCGGTGCCATCGCACCGATAGAGAGCATGCCCGATCTCTGCCGGGACCTTTCTTATCTCGACCCACTGCGTTACTACGTCAGCTCTCTGCGGGCGATTCTTCTTCGCGGGGTCGGTCTCGAGAGCATCTGGCCGGAGGTTCTCGCCCTGGCATTCTTTGCTGTCGCTCTCTTCACATTGAGCGCCAGCAAATTCAGAAAACAGCTTCAATGAGCAGGAGACCCGTATGAGACTCGTGAGAATGTCAAAGACATATGGAAGGAGAAGACGCCGAAGCGTCCTGGCGGCTCCTGCTCTGAGCCTGTTTGCAATGATCTCCCTGGCGGCTGGAGCGGCTATCGCTCAAGACTCTTCCGATACGGTGGATTCTTCTCTGAGGGGACCGATTGATCAAAATAGGCCCGATCTAAACAAGTCGACGGAGCCCGGAGAGAGCCTGCCGGTGGATGTCTCCAACGACACCGATGCCTTCGATCCCGAGCAGCTCAAGCTTAGCCGACCGGAGTTGAGTGGGCTGATTACCATCAGCGATCGGCTCAGCCCCCTCAATCTCGACGCCAGCGCACCTTCCATGGTAAGTCTCGACGATGTGCTCAAGACCTGTCTCGAGCGCAACCTCGATATAGGTATCGCCAGCACCGATCGCAGTACCCAGGGCTGGAAATATCTGGCTTCCATGGGCAGATTTCTTCCTGTGGCCAAACTCGCCTACAGCTACAATTATTTGAAAGGTACTCTCAATCTTCCCATCGGGCAGTCACCGGATCCGCTTCATTTCAATAACCCATTTATCCTGTCGAGTGCCGGATTCACTTATTATGGCTACCGGGGCGGTAGTGTCTTATTCGGTGCTCTGAAAGAGCGCAATATGTACAGAGCCAGCAGGGAAGGAGAGAAGCAGACCATCGACGACGCTCTCAGAGAGACTTACGAAAAGTATTACAGGCTATTACTGGAAGAGTCGGTCCTGCGTATCAGAATCAAGGCAGTGGAGGTATCCGAGGAGCAGGTCAGGCTCAATCGAGAGCTCTTCGAGGCTGGCTCTGCAACCCAGCTCGATGTCATGCAAGCCGAGACCCAGCTTTCCAGAGATCGGCAGAATCTCATCGACCAGCAGGTGAAACGCCGCCAGGTGGCCATCGAGCTGGCGGATTTTCTCAATCTTCCTCAAGACCTCGACTTGATGCCCGACAGCCTCGCCCTCAGGAAGTGCGAGCTGGTCGACGAGCGTTCCGACATCGGCAAGCTGATTGGGAAAGCCATGGCCGCAAGACCGATTCTCAAGCAGAGGGAGCAGGAGCGACTGGCAGCCCGCAAAGAGATCGTGATCGCCTCGGCGCCTCTGCAACCGTCCTTGAAGATGGACGGCAATGTCTATGGTATCGGCGAGACCCTGAGCCGCCAGACCAAGACCGTGGTGGCGAGTATACCGGTGGTGTCGCCCACCGGCAGTGTGGGCAGCGTTCCTCAAGTGCGCCGGGTGAATCGGCAGATCTCCGCTCTCTATCAGCTGGGAGTTTCGGTGAACTGGAACTTCGATGGTCTGGGCACCTCCGACATGGCGTTGACTCAGGCGGCAAGGGTCAATGCCCGGGCGGCCCAGCTGAAGCAGACCAAGGAAGTGAACAGGGTGATCAATCAAGTTCGCCAGTCTTTCCTCAATATTCTACGTACCGATCGTCAGATCGAAGAAGCCCTTACTCAGCTTCGAGCTGCCAGAGAAGAGATCAAGCTCGCCCGGCTCCGTTACGAAAACGGACTCGGGAAGAATATCGACATTCTCAAGGCTCAGCAGGACTATACCGATGCCCTGATACGCAAAGCCACCGCCATCGTCGAATACAATATCGCCCAGGCTGGTCTGCTCAGAGATACAGGTATCATCAGTGTTTCCTCCCTCACCACCAGGAGTCCCCTGAAGCTATAGCTCAGGCTTTACCACTTGTACTCTTTGACTTGATGCTCTTGCTGGGTCTGCTGTTGTTGCTGACCGGGCCGCTGACCTTGAGGCGGACCGTAGCCGCGCTGACCTTGAGGGGGTCCGTAGCCG
>JAGQHH010000221.1 GCA_020431945.1 Cyanobacteria bacterium HKST-UBA02
TTCTTCGCTCAGAGCGCAAAAGCAGGCGGCGGTCCCGATGCTTACCAGAACGCTCAGAGACTCATCCTGTTCCAACAGACCAACGGCGCCAGCAATTCCTGATAGACATCTAAACTATCGCGAAAGCCGCCGGAGATCGGCGGCTTTTCTGCGTGCTTCGATAAATTCATAACAACATAATTTAGTAGACATATATTACTTATGGGGTGGCTTCAGGCTCTATACTTGACTGCCTGAAAACCCTTACCCGTTGGAATTTGCTTTGATCCGGAGCATGCCGGTCTCACCAGGGCCGAAATCACAAGCAGTGAACGGATACCTGCCGCTTGCTCTGGCGGTGGTCTTTTTCTTCGCCTGCACGCTCCTGGTCTCCCCGCAGGGCGAATTCCCCATCAATGACGACTACACCTATTACCAGTCCGTCCTCACCTTTCTGTCCAGTGGACGATTCGAGCTCTTTGCCAGCTCCTCGAGCTGCTACCTGCATATTCTCGCCGGGGCGCTGATCGCCAAGCTCTTCGGATTCTCCTACGAGAATCTTCGCTTCCTCTCCATCGGCGCCACACTGATAGCCATCCTGGCCCTCTACCACACAGCCCGCCGGCTCGAGGTGAGCAGGGAGCTCGCCGGTCTTGCCTGCCTGGCATTCGCCGTCAATCCCCTGGTGATCAACCTGCAGTTCAGCTATATGACCGACATGCCCGCCGTGGCCCTGATAAGCTGCGCCCAGCTTCTCACCATCACTGCCATCAAGAGCGAGAACCGCAAGCACTATCTCCTTGCCGGGCTTCTTTTCGTGATTTCGATAGGAATCAGACAGTCTTGCGCAATCTGGGCTCTGCCGAATCTTCTATTGATCGCCCTGAAATTGATGAAACGGCAACTTCCGCTTCTGCAGGCGGCTCTTCTGGTTGTCATTCCGGTGATCCTGGCAGTCGCTCTGGACCGTTACATGGAATCCTCAGGCACCATGCTCGACGCTTATCACTGTCATAAAGAGCGGGCCCGGGCTTTTCTCGATCTGATCGTCACCATGCCAAGAGAAAGCGGTCAGATAATCCTCCTGCGTGCAGGACAGGTGATCGCTTATCTTTCGGTGTTCCTCCTGCCATTTATCGTGGCGAGCTTCAAACGCGAAAATCTCAAGAATCTCCTCGACCGCAGCTCCCTGCTCTGGGCACCGGCCCTGGCCATGGTGGCGGGAACCCTCTACGGCGTCTTCGCCAACGACGACATGATGCCTTTTTTCCGGAATCTCTGGCACATCGATCAGATCGGCTCTCGCACCATCGTCGGCAACTGGCATCTGGCCAGGACGTCGGTGTTCTATGTCCTGGCGACAGCCTCGGTAGTGGTGCTATCCCTCATGCTTCTGCCTCTTCTGGTCAACGGCGCTCGTCTGTTCTTCGAAAGCCTGAAAAAAGCTTGCTTCCCGATCACCGCTGAAGACGACGATCGGGATCGCACTGCCATGCTCTATGCCGGAGCCGTCTTTCTTCTGGGCTTCGCCTACTGCGTGTTCCATATCGCCGTTCGTGGCTACGACCGCTATCTAGTGGACCTGCTGGTACCGGTCCTGGTCTTCGTCTGCCTGACCATGAGCCGCCTGAATCTCAAACCGGCGATGGTCCCCGCTCTTCTGATCGCCCTTTCCATGGGAGCGCTCTGCGAAGGACAGCAAGAGACTTATATGAGCTGGAATCGTGCTCGCTGGCAGGCGATAGCCAGCCTGGAGAAGAAAGGAATCACTCCCGGTAGAATCGACGGCGGGGCCGAGCATATCTTCAACACGAACATCGCGGCATGGAATCTTTTTGTCAAAAAAGACCTGGAGCATTCGGTACCCAGAGAGAAGCGCGGTCAGAGCCCCTATAACATGCTGCGCTGGTGGCCTGTTTTCAGCGAGGACTATGTGATCTCGTTCATACCGCTTGCCGGCTACAGACAGATCGACAGCGTCCCCTTCCACTCCTGGCTGCCCTGGAAATACAGGGAAGTCCTGGTCCTGGAGAATTACGACATTCCTCTGAGGAAGATTTCCTCCCGGTACGGTCATGAGCATCTCAACTAGAACACCGGCGAAGCTCTTCGAGACGGCGGACGCCGTCCGGAGAAACGCGGCTTATTACAGGCACGAGCACCTGGTCTATCTGGCCCTCAGCCTGGCCGGAGCGATTTTCGCCCTCAGCTCGCCGGGTATCGATCAATGGTATATAGCCTGGTTCGGCCTGATTCCTCTGCTTGCCGCGATCTTCACGAGCGGCAACGTATCGCAGGCTTTCTACAGAGCCGTCTTTTTCGGTTATGCCTATAACCTCGTCTACAACAATTTCATGCTCAATTTCGACCCGCTGGTCTGGCCGGAAGGTCTGAGACCGTACACCGCCATCGCCAACAGTACCGTCTGGATTCTGGTGGCGCTGCAACAGGGCGCGCTCTACGGCACCTTCGCCTCGGTACTGCGTTATCTGCCTATGACCGGCGGTCTGGTCCCGCTCAAGCGAGAAGGTCGGGTGCTCCTGCCGGCCATGCTCGTGGTGCCCCTCGTCTATGTGCTCATCTTCAATAAGCTGGGCAACCACCTGTCATCGGTGGCGGTGCCCTGGTCTTTGATCGAATATTCTCAGTACGATTGCAAAGAGCTTATCCAAATCGCCAGTATCGCTGGCGGTATCGGCATAAGCTTCCTGATCGTCACGACCAATACTTTTCTACTGTCGCTTTTCGCCAGTATCTACCGTCTTGCCGATCGCCTGGGGCCGCCCTTCCCCTCCAGAGCGAGCCTGATTGCCTCCCTCCTTGTCCTGGAAGGCATTCTGGTGGCGTCCCTGGTCTACGGAGCCTGCCGTCTGGGCACCGACTGGGAAAAGCCCGTGGGCAAACCGGTGACCGTCTCCGTCTTGCAGGGAAATCTACTTTTCGGGCTCAATGAGATCGATCCCAAAAAGCACTTCGATCGTTATCAGGGTCTGGCGGTCAAAAGCCCTCCGGGGATCTGCGTCTGGCCCGAATGGTCCATGCCGGTGCCTGTTAGCACTTATCCGGAGGTCTTCGACAAACTGGGGAAAAATGCCACCGCCGCCGACCAGGACTGGCTTATCGGAGCCGTGGATGAAGACGAACAACAAAGGGACGGGGACCGAGCTCCGCACCGGACTTATAATGCTGCTGTGGTTTTCGGAAAGACCGCCAGAGGCCAGGCTGAGATCTATCGCAAGCGTTATCTTGTTCCTTTCGGCGAGCATACCCCGGCATGGATCCTGAATTCGCCATTGGGCGGTCTCTGCGGCACGCTCACACCACGCCGGGAAGGCTTCACCGAAGGGAAGGACCCGGTTGTCTTCACCGTCAGAGATCACAAGATCGCGCCTCTTATCTGCTGCGAGCTCATCTCGCCCGAGCTGGCGGCGGATAGCGTCAGGCAGGGTGGCGAGATCCTCGTGGACTCCAGCAATACCATGTGGTTTCAGACCAGGCTCCTGGGCGACCAGTCCATAGCCGTAGCCATTTTGAGAGCGGTGGAGAACCACCGTTATTTCGTCTTCGGAACCAGCATCGGTCCATCCGCTTTTGTCGACGCCCGGGGGCGAGTGCTCAAGCGCGCGCCTCTCAGGCGGGCCTGCTCCCTGACCCAGGAAGTGCAATTCTTCGACGACACGACTCCATTCACCAGGTGGTTCAGGTAGGCATGTTCAAGATCCTCGATCGCTATTGCTATTACGAATTCGTCGTCATGCTCCTGATCGGCACCACGCTTCCGGCCGGTCTTCTCCTTTTCACTGATGAAGTGAAAAAGATGCTCTCTTATGTCAAAGATTTCGGCTGCCCGGTGGATCTCTTCTTCCTGATGACCGCCCTGCAACTCCCGGAGATTATCGTGCGCTGCCTGCCCGCCGGGGTGCTGATCGGCACCATGATGGTGCTGCACAGGATGCTTGCCGATTCCGAGCTGACAGCTCTTCAAACGAGCGGTGTGAGCACCAACCGGATCTTTCTGCCCTTCATCGTCATCGCCGTCAGCTGCGCCGGCGTCTCCTTCGCCATCAACGAATTCGTCGCTCCCGACTGCCTGAAATCCTCCCTCAAGCTGACCGTAGTGGCGGCGTCCCGACATGACCTTCCCCAGCTCTACGGGATCAACGATTTCACCAGTGCAGTCAAAGATGATGACGGGAGTGTCAACAAGATCTATATGATCCATTCCCGGCACGGCTCGGAGTTCGAGATGGCCACCATATTCGATATCGCCGACCGGAAAAATATACAGATCACCTGGGCACCGACAGGGTATTACAAGAACCAGAGCTGGTACCTCTTCGACGGCAACGCCTACACTCTCCCGGAAGATCCCGATCATTCGGTCTCGAGCAGCCACTTCAAGAGAATGCTCATCACTCCGCCTGATATAGGCCGGTTTCTCCCGGAGAATCGCGAGCCCTTCCCATTCGAGCTCAGCTCCGGCAAGCTCAGACAGCATATCGAAAAGCTGAGAGCCTCGGGCAAACCGGTCCCGCCCGAGACCTGGACCGACTACTACAGGAAATTCATCGATCCCCTGGCCTGCCTGGTGATCACCTTTGCCGCCTTCCCCATTACTCTTATCGGGCGTCGCCGCCGGACCGTAGCCGGAGTGGCCTACGGAGGCGCCCTTCTGGTCTCTTATTTCTCGATTCGCTCGGCATCAGGAGCCCTTGCCACCAATAATCTCCTGCCACCGCTTGTGGCGGCGCTTCTGCCCTGCCTGGCGCTAGTTGCCCTTGGCGCCGTCATGTACGCCATCGCCAACAGGCGCTGAGACAGCCACGACTTTGTTCTGCAGCCAGCCGTCCAGACAGTCGATTATCCACTCGGGACATTCGCCTTCCTCGAAAATCAGGTGCTCTTGATCCCCCACCACGATCAGATCTTTTCGGGGACACTTGACGGCCCTATAGATCTCGGCAGTGCCTTTCGGCTTCACCAGCCTGTCGCTGAAACCCTGGAAGAATATGCTGGGCACATTCTCGATCTGCGGGGCTATCCTGACACTCTGTCGCATGAATTTCTGGAATCGCCTGAGCTCTTCCGGTGCCACCATGCCCCGGGAATTGTCCAGATCCTCGAGCTTCTGCTTTTCCGGATCGAGGAACATCTGCTTATTGATATCGGTGCCTATATCGATCGGTTTCCACTTGCTGCGCAAGAATCTTCTTGCCACCATCAGCGACTCACGGACCTGGCCGTATCGCTCGCCGCCCGGTACAGAGCAGATAAGCCCGCCCAGCCTGTCCTGACACAGTGCGGCGCTCTGAAGCGCGATGGCACCGCCCATGGACTCGCCCATCAAGACGACTTTGAGACCGGGATTATTACGGCGCAGCTCATCCACCACAGACACCACCTGCTTGAGCCAGATGCCGGTATTGATGGTATCGGTTCCCTTTTTCAAGGAGAAATCTCCGAAGCCGAGCATATCCATGGCCAGCACCACATGCCCGCGCTTCGCCATGCGCCTTCCGAAGTCGGCGTAGGAATCACCGGAAAGCCCGAAGCCGTGAATACAGATGATGAAAGTGCGCACGGGCTGGAAAGGATCGATACAGACCGGCGTCATCTGGCGATTCTCCCCGAAGACCGGCAGAGTCCAGTTGTCGAAATTCTGAGGTCGGACATGACCGCTTACCCCGGGGCTGTTGAAGAGCACCGGCAGAAAGCTGGCTAGCTTGTTCCTGGCCGCGTCCCGGTCCGAGCCCCCGAGCACCAGGGAGCGCACCCGCCGATCCGCGGCATCGAGATCGACCTGGCTGATCTGTCCTTGTCCGAGCGCCCGCTTCGGACCTTCCATGACCCGCTCGTAGTCGCTATAGCGAGCACTGGCCATGCTGAATCCGCTGAGGGCATCGGCGATATCGCTGCGCCCCATGCCGGCATAGCAGGCGGTGAGCATTCTCAAGGTCAGATAGAAACGCTCGCCGGTCTCGCCGTAGAGAGTCCGATCGATAACAGCGATACTGGTGAGAAGCTCGGCAGCCTCTTCGAACTTCTTCTTGCGGATCAGGCTTCCGGCAAGACCTTCCATACAGACGATATTATCGGCGCTCAAAAGCCCGAAAGCGCGCCCGTAAATGCTCCAGGCGAACTCATAGTGAGCCAGGGCATGATCGATCTGGCCGCTGTCGTACTCGCACTCGGCAAGGGCCGCCTCGACATCGGCCCGCATCAGTACCGGGCAGCTGGTGGAGGTCTTGAGGCGGGTATCGATGGCCTTGAGAGCCTTGAAAGCATTCTTCTTGCGGCCCTGAATGATATCGAGAAGGGCGAGATTCAGCCTGGCCCTGTCATCGCTGGTCGCACCGGTCTTTTCCATGATCGCTCTGGCCCGGTCGTATTGCCCGGCAAAGAAAAGGCGACTGGCTTCGTCCCGGCCCGGAACAGACTGCGATTCCGGAGAAGAGAGAGCCGCATCACCGGCAATCAGGCCGGAGAGAAGCAAAACGATTACAAATAGGAATCTGGTCATAGTCTTTAAGAGTAGCAAATGAAAGGCTCTGTGCATCCGGCTAAACTCAAGTCGAGCGATTCCGGACAGAGTATCCAAGTGCCAGATTCTGGGAAATTTTCCATCCTTCTGAGCGCGAGGCTCATTGCGAGCCTGGCCGGCGCTCTCCTGGCTCTCTCCCTGACAACGCTGTTGCTACCGGTCCGGGCAGCCGATGAGCTCAGACCCCCCATCGATGATTTCGACCAGATCGAAGAGAAAGAGACGATTCTCATCGACCCGGAGAAAATGATTGTCAAGCCCCCCGCCCTGAAAGCCCTGATCACTCTGGAGCAGCCCCTCGATCCGCTTCATATAGACGCCGACGGCAAGCGCGAGATCAATCTCGGCGAGGTGCTCAAAGAAGCCCTGGGAAACAACATGGCGATCAAGATTTCCAGGGCCGACGAGAAAGCCGGCGAATGGGACTACTATGGCGCCCTGGGACGCTTTCTACCGGACCTGATGAACAGCGTCAGCTACCAGGGTCTCAAAGGCGCCTTCGCCAGCCCGGCCGGTGCGGCAATCAGAATCAACAGCCCCTATCTGAATACAGTCAGCGGCTTCAATCTCTACCTCTACCGCGGGGGCGGTATCGTCCACGGTGCGCTTCTGGCGCGCCACCAGCTCAAAGCAACCAGACAGGGTCTGTCCGGCACCATAAATGATGTCTTGCTCGAGGCCACGAGGCTCTACTACAACCTGGTACTACAGGACGCGCTTCTCCAGATCCGGGTGAAAGCGGTGGAGGAGTCGAAGTCGATCTTGAAGCTCAACGAGGATCTCTACGCCGAAGGCGCCGCCACCAGGCTGGAAGTGATGCAGGCCCGCAGCCAGATGAGCAGGGATCGCCAGGCGCTCATCTCCCAGCAAGTGAAAAGGCGGCAGGCCGCCATCGATCTGGCCACGGCTCTTTATCTCAATCCAGAGCTCGACCTCACCGTCCACGACCGGATCCTGGCTAAGACCCGCCTGGTGGACAGCCGCCTGCCGATAGGCTCCCTGGTCAACGCCGCCGTCAAGTCGAGACCGGAGCTGGCCCGATACGAGCAACTGAGACTGGCGGCCCGGGAGCAGGTAAAGGTGGCGAAGGCACCGCTTCTCCCTACCGTCTCTTTCGGCGGGGCGGTGGCAGGCACCGGAGCCAGTGTCGCCCGCAACACCAATTCTCAGCAGGTGCCTCTCGCGTCCGGAACCAGTGGTGATGCCTCAGTGACACCGGTGGTGTCAGGCGGGGGCTCTCTTCCCCTGGTGCAGGGCGTAGGCACCACCCGGGAGTTCGATATGCGGGCGCTCTTTCTTATCGGTGTCGATGTCGAGTGGAAGCTCGGAGCCATGGGGGTCCCGGACCTGGCCAATATCCAGAAGAGCCGCTGGCTCGCCCGCCGCGCCCAGCTCGAATTCAACAGCGAGCTCTACAAGGTCTACCAGCAGGTCCGCACCGCCTTTACCGGCTCTATAGACGCAGAGAGCCTGGTCAGAGAAACCACCGCCGAAGTGGACTCCTCGGAAGAGGCTCTGCGCATAGCGGTCCTGCGCCTCAAAGAGGGACTTGGAACCCAGACCGACGTGGTGGTGGCCCAGCGAGACTACACCCAGGCTCTGATCAACAAAGCAAGCGCCCTGATTCAATACAATACGGCCCAGGCAACCCTGCTCCACCGTCTCGGTCTGATTTCTTTCAACACCCTGACCCGTGGGCTCAAGACTTTGCCGCAGTAGCTTTGAAAAAGCGCGCGATACTCGTCTTCAGGTTATTGATCACGACATAGATGACCGGGACGACAAGAAGGCTCATAACAGTAGCCACTGTCATCCCTCCGCATACCGCCGTACCCAGCGAATTGCGGCTGGCCGAGCCGGCACCGGTGGCGAAGACCAGGGGAAGAATACCGATGATGAAAGCCAGGGCCGTCATCAGGATCGGTCTCAGACGCAGGACCGAGGCTTTGATCACGGCGTGGACCATGGGCATGCCGGCACTGTCCCTCAGATGGTTGGCGAACTCGACGATCAGAATGGCGTTCTTGCTTGCCATGCCGATAAGCATCACCAGTCCAATCTGACAGAAGATATCATTCTCGAGCCCGCGCATGAGCTGGAAAGAGAAAGCGCCCAGCACCGCCAGCGGCACCGACAACATGATGATCAGGGGATCGACATAGCTCTCGTACTGCGCCGAGAGAACCAGATAGACGAAGACAATCCCCAGCAGGAAGATGAATATGGCGCTCGAGCCGGCCTGGATCTCTTCCAGCGAGATTCCCGACCACTCGTAGGTCATGCCTGCCGGCAGGAGACCGGTAGCGAGATTCTCCATGGCTTTGATCCCCTCGCCGGAGCTTCTGCCCGGCGCCGGGTTGCCGTTTATCTCGGCGCTCCGGAAGAGATTGTAGTGAGAAATCACCTGGGCGGTAAGGTCGAAATTCTCGTCGATGAGGTTTTTCATGGAGACCATGGACCCGTCCCGGGAGCGGACATAATACTCGAAGAGATCCCTGGGCTTGGTGCGGAAGGCATCCCCTGCCTGAACATAGACTCGATAGGTCTTGTTGAGAAAGTCGAAGTCGTTTATATAGGCAGAGCCGGAGAGGGTCTGGAGCGTGTCGAGGACATCGCCGATATCGACATTGAGCCGCTCGGCCTCGTCTCTTCTCACTGCCAGCTTGAGCTGGGGCGTATTGGCGCTGAAACTGGTGAAGAGCCCCTGCAGATCCCCGGATGAATTGCCTTTTTTAATCAGTTGACCGGCCATATTGTTGAGATCCTGGATGTCGGTACCCAGCAAATCCTGCAACTCGAAGACGAAACCACCGAAACTGCCGAGCCCTTCGATGGCAGGCGGCAGGAAAGGCACCACCGAAGCACCGGTGATTCCCGCAAGGGGCTTGCGCAGGCGTTTGAGCACGCCCTTCACGGTTTTCTCAGGAGCCTTGCGCTCGTCCCAGTGCTTCAGGGTGGTGAACATGATACCGAGATTGGGACCATTGCCCTGGAATCCGAAGCCACCAAGACCGGTGACGGATTCGACCTCGGGAAGCTTTCTCTGAATCGCGGCAGCCTGATCGATGATGCCGGTGGTGTACTCGAGAGAAGTGCCCTCCGGGGCTCTTATCATGGTGTAGAAATAGCCCTGGTCTTCATCTGGCACGAAAGCTGTGGGCAGAATCTTAGAAATCCACCAGGTCAGTCCCAGGCAGCAGGCGAAAACAATCAGCACAATCGGCGTGAAACGAATACATTTCACCAGGACATGCTTATATCCCCTGGTCACCCAGTTGATGAAGTCATTGATTTTACGGAAGAGGATGAACTGCCGGGCTCGGTCCTCGGGCCGCAGCCAGAGCGCACATAGAGGCGGGCTCAGAGTGAAAGCATTGATCATCGAGAGGCCTACCGAAAAGCTTATGGTGATGGCGAATTGCTTGTAGAGCTGCCCGGTGGTGCCGGGGAAAAACGCCACCGGCACGAACACCGCGAAAAGCACCAGGGTGGTTGCCACCACCGCCCCGGATATCTCGCGCATGGCGGCAAAAGCCGCGCTCATCGGGCTCATGCCCTCCTCGTCGATGAGACGTTTGATGTTCTCCACCACAACAATCGCATCATCCACCACCAGCCCTGTCGCAAGGGTAAGGCCGAACATGGTGAGAGTGTTGATGGAGAAACCCAGCATCTTCATGAACACGAAAGTGCCCACCAGAGACACCGGTATCGCGATGGAGGGGACCAGGGTGCTGCGCCAGTCCTGAAGGAAGAAGAAGATCACCACGATCACCAGGAAGATGGCCTCGATGAGTGTGTGAACAACTTCTTTGATCGACTCTTTGACGGCTTCTGTAGTATCGAGGGCGACATCGACTTTGAGACCGGGCGGAAAGTGCTTTTCGAGCCTGGCAAGCTCGGCGCTGACTGCATCTGAAACCTGCACGGCATTGCCGCCGGGTCTCAGATAGACGACCACCACCACGGCTTTTTTGCCGTTATAAGTACCGTTGGTGTCATAGCTCTCGGCGCCCAGGTTGACGGTGCCGACATCTTTGAGCTTCACCAGGGCGCCCTCATCCGAGCGCGCGATAACCATCTCGGCGAACTGCTCCGGCTCCACCAGACGGCCGATGGCCCGCAAGTTGATCTGGTACATCTGTCCCGGAGGAGCCGGGGCTCGTCCCAGATCCCCTGCTCCCACCTGCTTGTTCTGTCTCTGAATCGCCCTCGATACGTCCAGAGGCGTGAGCTTGTACTGGGCGAGCTTCTTTGGATCGAGCCAGACCCGCATGGCATATTTGCGCTCACCGACGATACTTACGTCACCGACGCTGGGCAGCCGTTTGAAAGAATCTTTCAGATAGAGGTCCACATAGTTGGATATGAACTCGCTGGAATATTCGCCCCCCTCGGCATAAACACCGAGGACCATGACTATGGAGGTGGAAACTTTCTTTATGCTCGTCCCGGTCTTTTTCACGTCCTCAGGGAGTTTGCCCGAGACCGCCGCCACCCTTGTCTGAACGTCCACCGATGCCAGATCGACATCGCGCTCCAGATCGAAAGTGCAGACGATTTTGCTCCTCCCGTCATTGGCGCTCTGGGACTGGATATACTTGAGGCTGTCTACACCGTTGATCTCGCGCTCCAGGAGCTGCGTCACCGAAGACTCCACCTGCTCGGCATTGGCACCGATATAAGTGGACTCGATGCTCACCTGCGGTGGCGCAATCTGGGGATACTGGGCGATAGGCAGATTGGGTATGACTATTCCGCCTATCAGCACCATGATTATGGCAATCACGGTGGCGAATACCGGTCGTTTGATGAAGAAGTCCGAGAACAAAGTCGATCCTCGCTCTATGACTTCGTGACGATGGGAGCGCCGTCAGAGAGGTTCTGTACACCGGATACGATGAGCTCCTCCCCGGCAGCCAGTCCGGTCTCGACCAGGACTCCGTTGCCGCTTTGCAGCTGTCCTAGCTTCACCGGCTTCTGCCTGGCGACGGCATTACCCTTATCGTCCTTCTGAGCGACATAGACGAAGGGCTGGCCGCCGACTATGGCCAGGCAGCGAGTCGGCACCACTATCCCCCGACTGCGCCCCCAGACAACCCGGGCCGTGACATTCTGCTCCGGACGCAGGATGTTGTCCTGATTCTCATAGAGAGATTTGACCAGCACCGACTGAGTGCTGGTATCTACCGTGGGCGACACATAGAAAACACTGGACATGCCGATCACCTTGCTCTCTTCGTCCAGTAGCTCCACGGTGGTGCCATGATGGACCTTTTTAGCCTCGTCCTTGGGCACCTGAATATAAGCCTCCAGAGGCTTTCTCTGGCTGACACTGGTGATCTCGGAGGCGGGCGTGACATAGTCCCCGATCTTCACCGGGATATTACCGACGGTGCCTGCAAAGGGAGCCTTGATGACATGATACTCGAGCTCCTCCTCCTGCACTTTGACGTCTGATTTGGACTGATTCATCTGACGCTCCGCTGCTTTCACGGCAGCAAGCTGGGCGCTTATCTGGGCCTCCAGGGACTCGGCGTCCGAACGCTTCACCTTGAGAGCCCGCTCTTTCTCTTCCTGTCTCTCCTTCGAAACAGCGCCCCGATTGAGAAGGTTGGTGTAACGGGTGAATTCTTTCTCGGCGAATTCGACATTGGCCTCGCTGCCGGCTCTCTGAGCCTCGAGGGCTTTGAGCTTGCGCATCTGCGCATAATATTCCGCCTGGGCCGACTCGAACCCTGCTTCCTTGCTTGCCACGCTCGCCTGCACCTGGAAAGGATCGATCTCGATAAGGGGCTGACCTGCCTTCACCACCTGCTCCGGGTCCACCATAATCTTGATTACATGACCATCGACCTTGGGTCTGAGCACCACTGTCTTGCGCGAGTCCATTCGTGCCACATAGGTGGAGGAGTCGACCACCGGCACCGCCTGGACCTGCTCCACTTCCACGGGAAATGCCTTCGGTCCCTCGACTTTTGGAGCCTCTTTGCTGCAAGAGACAAGGAGAAGAGAGATAGCGAAAGTTGAGCAGAGGAATCTTCTATGAGCTCTCATCATGATGACCTGGGGATTCTTATAGCTTCGTCGAGATCCGAGATGAACATCATGCCCCCGGAATCTTTGCCTGGTTTGGAAAGAGCTTCTTTGACCATTTCAACGATGGGCTGGAGTTCATCGGGGTTGACTGCCACCTCGATCTTGGCTCTCGGATTGAGCCTGCCGAACAGGTCGACATCGGCAGCCAGATGCTCGCTGCCGAAACCTTCTACTTTGGAAACCGTCACCCCCGACACCCGGGCTCTTCTCAGAGCGCTGGCCAGCCTCGAAACAGCCGTCGGGCGAACAATCACTGTGATCAGTTTCATCTAGATCCTGTCAGTCTTCGTACTCCAGACCTGTCTGGCTGGTGCGTGCCGTGCCCAGATAGCCGAGTTTGTCATTGGTGATCTCGAAAGCGCCGGACATGGTCTTTTTCAAGGTGGTGACCGTCTTGTCCGGTCGGTAGATCTTCACCTGCCCGCTCGAATCACGCTCGAGGCGACCCTGGACACCGTTGGGATATTTGACGATGAAACTGGTGGGACCGTCGGGAATCACCACAGTGCCATCGAATACGCTGCCATTGGCCCGGAAGCTGCGATCGGGATAGCGAACGATCTCGCAGGTGGAGCCGTCGGTATACATTATGTGGAGGATGGTGGCTTTCTTGTCCAGAGGCGGGCCGCTCTTCTCGTAAGGATCGATGTCCTGCACCGAGAGAAACATGAAGAGGTCCTTGGCCAGATACTCGCCGGACTTGCCCAGCTCTTTGCCCAGGCCTTTCATGAACTTGCGCACCGGCTTCTTCTTCTTCGGCTGGGAGCCTTCTTCGGTAAGACCCAGGGGATCCGGCCCGGTATCGAGCTCAGCCATATACTTCTTCGTTTCCTCGGCAAACGCGGAGGAAGCCGTCAATGCAGTAATGCAGGCGGCTATGAGAAGCTTACGTTTCACTTGCTTTCTCCTCTACTTCTTCTTGCTCTTCTTGAGCTTGAAGATACCTTTCTTCTCGGCCTTCTCGAGACGCTGGTCATCGACATCACCGGAGATCTTGGCGGAAGCGCCCGGCATCAACTGAGCCTCGGTGAGAACCTCACCGGTGAACTCCTGATGAAGCTCGACGAGGAACTCGTCACCGGGTCTGATCAGGGCTTCCTGTCCTCTGGTAACGGTGTCTTCGATGATCCAGGATCCCGGAATACCACTCAGGAACCCCCAGGCAAAACCTTTGATCCGGCGGTGGGGCTCATTGGTTCCCACCGGGCGCATGAATGCGAAACTGGGATTGACGGCTCCCATGACGCCGAGGGCGACCGGCATGGCACCAAAGCTGAAGACTCCGGCCGGAGCGAGGGCGGCGTTGAGACCGATACGAACGGCTTTGTAGCGAAGCTGCTGGCCCCAGGGACCGGTGATCTGACCATCATGGTTGACCCCGAGCAGACGGCCTTCGGCCTTGTTCTTGACGATACGATCCTTTCTCGCCGGTTTTGCATTCGGAGCGATATGCTCGTTTTTCTCGTTGATGATCTCATCGAACATGATGCCCACGCAGCCGGAGTTGCGATACCACCGGTGGGGACTTACAAGCGAGTGCAGAACCGTTCTGGCAGGCATGTTGTAATCGATATGACCGGTCACCAGGCTGCCCTTTTTGGCAATCAGCCGATCGCCGATCTTCAAGTCATATTTGAGACGAGCTTGAAGCACGTCGCCCCTCTTGGAGGTCTTCGAGGAAATCTGCGAGACCATCACCACCGGGAACTGCGCACCGGTCTTGATGCGGGTCCTGGCGTCGTCGGTGGGAAGGTCCTCATAAGCGATGGTTTCCTCGACAATTGCCGCTTCGTCATTGTCGATCACGATTACTTCGACGGCATCCTTCTCGACATAGCCTTCCTCGAGGAAAGCCAGCTCGTCGCCTTCTTCGGCACCACCTGTGGCACCGGACTCTTCAGGCTTGCTCTCGGCTACTGCCGGTTCTTCTTTCGATTCTTCTGTTTTCGCTTCAGCAGTCTCGGGAGCTGTCTCTTCGGGCTTGCTTTCAGCTACTGCCGCTTCTTCTTTCGACTCTTCTGTTTTCGCTTCAGCAGTCTCGGGAGCTGCTTCTTCGGGCTTGCTCTCGGCTACTGCCGCTTCTTCTTTCGATTCTTCTGTTTTCGCTTCAGCAGTCTCGGGAGCTG
>JAGQHH010000222.1 GCA_020431945.1 Cyanobacteria bacterium HKST-UBA02
CGGCGACCGAAGCCGGCCAGGTCCGGATAGCCGATATGGGCACCGAGTGAGAGACCGTAGTAGCGGACCATCTCGAGAGCCTCTTCCATCAAGACCGGGTCGCCGGCATGGGCGCCGCAGGCTATGTTCGCCGAAGTGACGAAAGGCAGGATATCCGCCTCACCCTCGATGCGGTACGAGCCGAAACCCTCTCCGAGGTTTGTATTGATGTCGATGCCATGCTGCATGAAAAGACGCGCGGAAGAGCCTTCCTTGACCGGTGCCTCCGCAGGTGCAACCTTGTGAGTTCGCCCTTTTTGTCGGGAACGGCGCATTTTAAACTCCATGGGAATCGTAAGCAGGCTGAAATTTTAGCAGGATCAGGGCTGCCGACCGATGTTTTTAGTCATTTCCCTATGTACATCCCTAAACAAGGGCCTAAAATAAGAGAGAGTTAAGATCGAGGCGAGAGATTCGAGCATCAAAGCAAGACTTACACTGATCCTGGTTCTGACGGCGATTTCAGCGGCGAGCTGCCTGCCAGCTCTGGCCCAGGGCTACGGGCGCCCGGCGGTCCCCAGAGACCCCCGGCAGATCCGCCAGCAAGCCTTCCAGTACTATCTCGAGAATCGCTTCGACGAAGCCACCGAGCTCTACCAGGAAGCTATAGACCTCGCCCGGGAGAGCTACGGCGAGAAATCTTCCTTCGTGGCTGATCTCTACTATGAAGCAGGGAGCATGTGCCTGGAAGAGGGTAATTTTTCCATGGCTTCCCGATATCTACCCCAGGCCGTGAAGGTCAATCCGAACTACACCACCGCCCGGGTGAAGCTGGCTGACCTCCTGATGATGAAAGGCAAGTCCGACGAAGCTTTCGGTCAAATAGGCGAAGCCCTGAGACGGGACCCGAATTCGATAGAAGCCCGCAGACAACTGGTCAAGCTCCTCATGGAGAGGGAGAAGCACGAGAAAGAAGGGGCCCGGGGAGCAGGACTGGCATGCACCTGGGAGGCGTTTCGTCTCAATAACATCACCAAGTCGGTAGTCAATCAGACAATCAAGAATATTGCCCAGTGGCAACAAAAAATGAATGGCGGCCAGCATACGGTTCCGACGGTGGCTATATCGGCACCGGTACCGGCACCGATATCGGCACCACCAGCGCCACCACCAGTCATCGCCACGCCGAAACCGAAGCCTGAGTCACAGCCGAAACTCAAAGCCAAACCCCCGGTAGCGAAACCCAAGCCGAAGGTAAAACCCAAACCACCGGAACCCAAACCCGTGGTAGCCAGGAAAGAAAAACCGCCGCATGTCGCCCGGGCATCAGTACCGCCTCCGCCATCTGGTCCTGTAGGACGCAAAGCATCCTCCAGAGGCGGGCTTGTTCCGCCACCACCACCAGTGGTGCCATCCTTCATGGCGCCGCCGCCTCCAGCCGCAGGCAATCCCGGCATAGTCCTCACCACCACAGCCAATGTGCAGAACGCGCCGCCGGAGAAAAAGAAACCGCCGAAGAAAAAGAAAAAGCCTCGCCCAGAAGTTCAGGACGAGCCGGACTTCTTGCTCGACTGGGCTTCCGACAAACAAAAATAGTCAGAGCCCGGCGTCACCGCCGGGCGGGCCATTATCGCTCACTCCCAGGCTCGGCCTGTTGGGTCCCGGGGCGCGCCTGCCACCGGGCTTGAGCTCCGGAAGCCGTTGCAACTGCTCCGGTGTGAGCACCGAGCGTATCCCCAGGAAATCATTGAGCATCACAGCTTCGGCTTCGCCTTGCAAACCGACCAGCTCTTTGTGGGCAGCAAAAATGTCTTCCCGGGAAGCATTAGGGTCGAACATGAGATCTCTCATCCGGCTTCGCATGGACTTGAGATTGGTGTTGATTTTGCGAGCCTCCTGGGCATTGCGTCCGCGCATTTCCTGAATGCGGGTTTTCTGCTTGTCGCTCAGTCCGAGCGCGGTGAGATCGATAGGTTTGCGATTGAACCACTGCCTGCCACCCTGCATCTGATTGTTGCGCATGCGACCACCCATCTGGTTGCCGCCCATCTGACCGCGACGCATCTGGCCATTGTGCATCTGGCCATTGCGCATTTGTCCGTTGCGGCGCATAGCCGGCGGCAGAGCGTCGGGCTGAGCCGACATGAAGTCTCCACCGGGACCGGGCTCTCCACCCTGACCGCCTCCGGGGAATCCCTGACCACCGCCGGGGAATCCCTGCCCTCCGCCATTCTGCTTCAAGCGCTGGCGCATCTGCTGGCGCTGCTCAGGGCTCATCTGCCGGAACCGCTCACGCAGCTGCTGTCTCTGCTCCGGGCTCATCTGGCGGAATCCCTGGCCTTGTCTGAAGCCCTGACCCTGCCTGAATCCTCCTGGCTCGCCGCCATCGCCGATATCGTACTTTTTGAAGCGATCGGCCATGCCTCCGTCCTGAGCGAGGGCAGGCTGAGCAAGTAGAGTCTCGGCAATAATCAGCTGTCCGAGAGCGAGAATGCCACTGGCACCAATAGCGATGGCGATGACGGTTCTTCCGGATCTAGAGCTTGATGGCATAGAGTCCGTCCTCATTGGTGCTGATTCCGAGATCCGCGAAACCGCTGTCCTCCTCGCCATCATAGGCTATCACAGCTTCGGTGCTGAGCAATTCACCCGGGCAGGTTACTGCCTTGACAGCCACCGCCGGTGGCGTCTTCATCCCGGACCGATCAGAATGATTGTCGGCGACAGCTGGAGCCGGCGTCTCTTCGGGACCGTTGTCTTTTTTGCTCGGAGCCAGCGCCGGATTGGTACTGGCCACTTCGACTCCGTCCGGCTGATGCTCCTGCACAGACGCCACCGCCGGCGGCGCCGGCTCTTGCCTGTCAGGCTGCACTTTGGCGCTTACCGCGGGCTGCTGCTCCGGGGTCTTGACCGCCACCGCCGGCTCCGGCTGCGAGGTCTGATTAAGAGCCGCATAGGAGAGGAGCGAAAGGACCAGGGCAGCCGCCAGGGCACCGGCCCAGGCATAGATCTGCTTGCTGCGGCTCTCTCCCCTGAAAGCGACGAGGTTGTCCCTGCCTTTTTCGAGGAAACTGAGATCGTCGCTGAGGTCGCTTTCCATGGTCAGAGTCGGGAGAGACTTTATGGCATCGCTGGCGCTTTTCAGCCTGGCGAGCTGATCACGACAGGAGGCGCAGCCGGCTAGATGATTCTCCACCAGGGCGATATCGCTGTCTCCGGGTAGCTCCGAATCTAGATAAGGATCGAGGAGAACATTGATTTTTTTGCAATCGGTTGAGTCTGTCATGGCGATCACCTTGATCTGGCGGTCTCGCCTTCCGGCGAGAAATAGGGCTCGAGGAGCTCTCTCATCTTCAGTCTCCCATAGTGCAGCCTGGAACGCACTGTGCCGATGCTGGTCCCGACGATGGACGCAATATCCTGATAGGAAAAACCTTCCATGTCATGAAGCACCAGAACGGCACGCTGGGACTCGGGAAGCTTGGCAAGAGCGCCGGCGACGACGCTGCTCTGCTCGGACAGGTCGACAATCTGCTGGGGGTCCGGTCCATCGTCTTTCAGCTCCGGGGCGGGGCGATCACCATCACCATCGGCGCTCGACGAGGATGGGAAGAAAAAGAGAAAGCCTCTCTGTCTCTTCTTGGAGCGTAGATTATCGATGCAGAGATTATGCGAAATCCGGAAGATCCAGGCGGCAAAAGATGCCTGCCGGCGGAATCCGCTCAATCCGTTATGTACTTTCACGAAGGTATCCTGCACGACTTCCTCAGCCTCCTCCTTGTTGCCAAGCATACGGTATGCAGAGTTATAGATTCGATTTTGATAACGCCTGACCAGTGACTTGAAAAAGCTGGCGTCCCCGGTCTGTCGGTATCGATCGACAAGAGCCTCGTCTTCTAGGTCCATCTATTCCAACCCGTACGGTTTGGCTACACTAATACAAACGAAATTGAGGATGAGAAAGTTCAATGAATTTCCAAAGATTAACAACACTTAATCAACCCCGGGTCCCAGCCAGGCGACCCGTCGTAAGAACTATCTTGACCTATACGGCTCTCATTGTCACCGTGACGGTCCTGCCCCAGACAGCCCTTGCCAAGCAGACCAAGACTCCGGTCCGGTCGTCGGTTCAGGACAAGGGACCGGCTGGAAGGAAGATCGAGGACTTGCCTAACTTCCACCAGGTGCACCCATTCTTATATAGGAGCGGGGAGCCAACTCGAAAAGGCCTGGACAAGCTGGCGGAAATGGGCGTAAAGACAATTATAGATTTGCGGTCGAAAGGCGAGATGGACTTCAATGAGGCTCAGGAGGCTGAAAAGCGGGGTCTCGACTACATCAACCTGGTGATGAGCGACAAGGCTCCTACTGAAAAACAGGTGGAGACGATGCTGAAGACCATAGATCAGGCCCGGGAGACCGGCGAGCCTGTGCTGGTCCACTGTGCCCACGGCTCGGACCGGACCGGCTCCATGATCGGCATCTATCGAGTGACCAGGGACGACTGGAACTTCGAGGATACCTATAAAGAAATGCGCAAATACTATTTCGGGCCCAAATACCATCAGCTCCGCGATGCCGTTCGCTCCCGGGTCGGAACCCCGGTTACGGAGTCTTCGGCACAGGCGACGCCTTGACCATGGTCTCCAGCTGAGCCAGCCTGCTGGCTGCCGGCTTCGACCACGGGTAATATTTCTTGATCTCTTTGAGAGTCTTGATCGCTCTGGGATAGTCCATGAATTTCTCGAAGAGCTTGAACTGATACCAGAGAGCCTGCCAGTTGGAGGGATCGTAGAAGAGCGCCTTCTCCAGGTAGGATTGCATCTGCGGAAGCTGATTCAGCCTGGAAAGATGCAGAGCATAGTCGACATTGACCTGGGGATCGCGAGGAGCGAGAAGCAGGGCTCGATTGAAATTCTGCTTTGCTTCGATCATCTGCCCGTTGTCACTGTAGAGAAGCGACCAGTCCGCCAGGATCCGGCCCTCCACTTCACGATCGCCGGTCTCGACGGCGAGATTGTGCCCTTTCACAAAAAACTCATAAGCGGTCTTGCACTGCTCCGGCCGAGCCAGCTCTTTAGCCATCATGCGCCGCATGTTGGCGATTCGCCCGTAGAGCCGCGCTTCGTTCACTCTATCTTTATGGGTGGTGGCTACCATCAGAGCTTTTTGATAAGCCGTCTCAGCCAAACGAAAATTGCCGTGCACCAGAAGCTTGGAGTCACCTTCTTGAACGGCGGCCTCGATCTGCTCTTTGACTGCCACCATCGGATTGGGAGAAAGAATCAGGCGCTGGAACTTGTAGTCCACTATGGTTACGAAATTCTGCCAGTAAGGATTGCCGAGGATGCCGATACTGGTGCTACGGAAAAACCCTCCCTGCTCTTCCACGAGCTTACTGTCGCTCCGGGCTGAGCCGCCCTCTTCCTTGCTCTCCAGGACATAAGTGAAGTTGACGTTTTTCATGGACTGGCCGCCCACATCCACCCGCGGGATCACCAGGCTGGCGAGCTTCAACCGGCGGCCATCGAGACCGCTTCCTTCAGTCGTATGGCTCGACTGGCTTCCGAGTTGCGCCATCTGCTTGCGGGCGACGGCAGTGGGCAAGTTGTTGAAAGCCGCGCCGGTATCCACCAGCATCGCCATCTCCACTCCCCCGGCCAGTTTCGCCTTGACCACGGGAGCATTGGGTTGCAGGAATGGAACCATGGTGCCGGTCTTCGGTCGCTCGAAAGTATCTGTGTCATAAAAGGTGATGGACGGCTTACCATAGTCGAGCTTGACGACGAATTTGCGAATCAGGTTGGTACCGATGATTCCGGCTATGCGCCGGCCGAGCTGCCGGGATTGACTGTCGAGGGGAACAATGCGGGCATCGAGATCGTTGACGATGAGGCTGCCGAGCTCCAGGCGCTTGATCACGGTGCTGTCCACATTCACAGCCCCGGACAGAGCCATCATATTCTGCTTGCCCTGCTTGGCGAGAAAATGCTCGGCAGCAACACGCCGATCGATGAGAGTATCAGAGGCACCGGTATCGAAGAGAAAGAGCAGCTCATCACCGTTATTGAGGCGCCCTTTTACCAGAATCTCCTTCTGGCTGTACTCGAAGTCCACCGTCACCGGACATACCAGAGTGACTTTGCCTGCCGACTGCGGGCGATCGAAAACCGACTCGTCGATAGCGTCTTCCAGGCTGGCGCTGGCGATGATCAACTCCGATGCTTCTTTGTTATTGATCAGCTTGGTCTGACGGTAGGGGAACATGGTGCCGGATAAAGGGCGGTACTCCTCATACTCCATGGCGATCTTGCGTTCGGAGCCGTCGGAGCCTGTTTCGGTGTTATAGCTTACGCCGACGACCAGAAAATTCCGTTGATCGATAAAGAGATCGATCTGCCGACTGCTGTTTCGCTTTTCTGCTATCTGCACCGCATATACCGGCACTCCGCGAAAGATCGTGCGACCTTTCAAGGTAAAGCTCCATTCATCGGAACCCCAGAAGAGCAGGAGGGACGGCTGATATTCATTGTCGTCGTTGAGCTGAGCGAGCCTCACCGGATTGAGATCGACAACCGTATTACCGGTCGAACGCCAGCCGGCAAGACCGTTAAATGCAAGGACCCGCTTGACCGGGCCTGCCTGACCCGCAGCCGGAGCCTCGAGATCGACTCGCCACTTCTTGGCTTTCCTGAACTTTCGGTAGGTGAACGCACTCTCGGCGGTGCCACCCCCGGGTACTACTTTCCCAAAAACCGTTGCACTGTCATCGAACTTGCGCAGAGCATCCTCGCCGCCGTAGGCTTTCACCGCCTTGGCTATGACCTCTTCCAGACGGTCCTCATGACTCGCATCGACCGCCTGATCCTCTCCGGAAGAGGTGCTGCCCCCTTCGGGCTGATCCATTGCATCATAGCGATCCGCACCATTCTCGGTATCATCCACCCTGGCCTCGCCGGCAGCGCTCTCCTGAGCAGCGGCACCCTGCCCTGAGCCGAAGCCAACGACTCCGAGTAGATACGGAAACAGGACCGCGAATACGGCTGTCTTCCAGCGGCGCTCTGAGGATAAGGTCAAGATCTCCCGGCCAGGCTCTGGGGCTGTCCTTTACCGGTCAAAGACAGATCGGGCAGAGTCGAGACGAGTTGATGAACCTTCAGGATCTGGTCGATCAACTGCTCGACCTGGTGAAGGCTCACTTGATTCGGTCCATCGCTCCTGGCGTGCTCGGGATCCGGGTGCACTTCCATGAATACGCCATCACATCCGGCAGCCATAGCGGCTCTTACTAGGTTAGGCACGAACTGCCGCTGCCCACTCGAGACATCGCCGCCACCGCCAGGGAGCTGAACCGAATGCGTCGCATCGAAGATCACCGGATAACCCGTCTCCCTCATAATCGGAAGCGAACGCATATCGACTACCAGGTTGTTGTAACCGAATGTAGTGCCGCGTTCGGTAAGCATGACATTTTTGTTGCCGGAATCGACAACCTTCTTGACGGCATTCTTCATATCGCCGGGGGCGACGAACTGACCTTTCTTTATATTGACGGCCTTGCCGGTACGAGCGGCAGCCACGAGCAAATCGGTCTGCCTGCACAAGAATGCCGGAATCTGGAGGACATCCAGGACCTCGGCTGCCGGTGCGCACTGGGCAGCCTCATGAACATCGCTCAAAACCGGCACGGAAAGCTCTTTCTTTATGTCGGCGAGCATCGAAATGCCTTTTTCAAGCCCGACGCCCCGGAATGAATCCACGGATGTACGATTGGCTTTATCGAACGACGACTTGAAAACCAGCGAGAAGCCCAGTTTCGCAGACAGGTCTTTGAGCGCCCGGGCGGTGTTGTATGTTATATCCCAGTCCTCGATCACGCAGGGACCGGCGATGATCAAAAGGGGATGACCCGGTCCGACTTCGATTGATCCAATTCTGACGTCCATCAGAAATCCTCCGTTAGATGAACACATTGTATTACCTGCGCTCGAACAAAAATGATACCGATTGAAGAATTGCAATCAACACTGATTGATTGCAAAGACGGGATTAGTCTCAATGTTCAGGTCAAACCGGGGGCGGCCCGTTCCCGTATACGCGGAGTGCGGGCGGGAAGGCTGCTCATAGACATCCGCCAGAAAGCTCTGGAAGGCGAGGCCAACGAAGGGCTTATCGCCTTCCTCGCCGACCTTCTGGGAACAGGGAAATCGGGTATCAAGCTCACCCGGGGAGCACGCTCACGCATGAAGACCCTCTATCTGCGTCTGAGCAGGCAGGAGGTGTTGGAGGCACTGGCCGGTGCGATCAGGGATTGAGGGGCCGAACCAGGACCTCAGCGGTTGCCGATATTCTTGACGAGCCTGTAGACCGTATGACCTGAGCGCTGCGAAACCGGCATCACCAGACCCTGTTTGATTGCCTCCGCCAGCATCGGTCTCAGGGTGCGAATTCTCTTCAGCTTCCTGGTACCGCCTGCCATCTCCGGAAGGGTCATTCCCAGGGGGTTTTTCTCCAGGAGCTTAACGACTTTGTTGTCGGAGCCGGGCTCGGCTTCCGCTTTCCTGGCAGTCTTTTTCCTTACCATGCCCTGCATCTCGGCAGCCTCTTCAGCCGCTGTCAGCTTTTTTTCCTCTTCGTTTTCTTCGGGCATTTCGGTACCGGAAAGTGCGTGGAGAACAAGCATACCCTATCGCCGTTCAATCTCAAGAATAGTTACGGATGTACCCGGCAGTCCTTTTAATAGGGACTGGTAATTGCTATATTCCGGTGCATCAGAAGCTGGTCGCAGCCTCTAATTCCTGAGCGTCCCAGTCCCCGTGAACTCACTCCAGAGGTCAGTACGTGAGCGTCGGTTCATTCGTTTTCATGCTCCACAGCCACCTTCCTTACTACCGGAAAGCCGGGATGTGGCCCTTCGGTGAAGAGAGCGTCTACGAATGCATGGCCGAGACCTATCTTCCCCTCTTGAATATGGTCGCCAACCTCCATGCCGAGGGTATTAACGCCAACCTGACAATTGGAATCACCCCGGTGCTCGCCGAGCAACTCGGCGACGAGCACATGAAAGCCGGCTTCGAGGAATATGTCGCAAAGCGCATCCAGGTGTCCCGGGCGGACGAAGAGCGCTTCGCCCCGAGAGGCAAGTCGCCCAATCCGGAATATCTGCAGCTTGCAAGATTCTACCGTCAGTGGTTCGAGCGGGTTCTCGAGGATTTCCAGAACCGCTGGGGACGAGACATTATCGGTGGATTCCGCAAATATCAGGACCTCGGCGCTATCGAGATCACGACCTCAGCCGCCACCCACTGTTTTTCTCCGCTGATCACGAAAGACGAGAGCCTCTACGCTCAGTTCAAGACCGGTGTGGAAAACTACAAAAAGCATTTCGGTCAGGCGCCCAGGGGTGTATGGCTTCCGGAGTGCGCCTATCGGCCCGAGGAAGAGGGACGACCCGGAATCGGTCACTGGCTGCATGAAGTGGGTCTCCAGTACTTCTTCACCGAGAGCTTCGTGATCAAAGGCGGGCAGACCTCTGAGCTTCGCCGGGTCTTCGGACCTTATGGCTCCATCGAGTATGTGCCGGCGCCTCCTCGACCGGAGACCGGATACGACACATATGAGGCCTTCTGGCTGAAAGAGTACCCGGTAGCAGTCATGGGCCGGCATGAAGAAGCAGGCTATCAGGTCTGGTCCGCAGACCACGGCTATCCCGGAGACGGCAACTACCGCGAATTCCACAAAAAAGACGACGTATCGGGTCTGCACTACTGGAAGCTCACCTCCAAGAGCACCAACCTCGCCGACAAACAACTCTATAACCCCGAATCGGCCATGAGCCGGGTCAACGAAAACTCGGATCACTATGTCGGGCTCATTCAGAAATGTCTCCATGACCATCTCAAGAAAACCGGTCAGGCCGGACTGGTGATGGTGAGCTTCGATACAGAGCTGTTCGGTCACTGGTGGTTCGAAGGAATCACTTTCATCGAGCAAGTCATCCGCAAGATGCAGAAATACACCAAAGTCGATCTCAAGACGGCCAGCGGATACCTGGCCGAGCATCCTCCCGAGCATGCCATCGAGCTGCCACCATCGTCCTGGGGTTCCGGCGGTCACTGGCAGGTGTGGCTCAACAACGAAACCGAGTGGATGTGGACCGCCATCGAGGAATGCGAGAAGAAGATGGCCGCCCTTGTCGAGAAGTACGGCGAAGAAAAAGACGAGCTCGAGACAAGAGCGCTCAAGCAAGCCGCCCGGGAGCTGCTCCTGGTGGAAAGCTCGGACTGGCCCTTCCTGGTCACCACCGGTCAGGCCAAGCAATATGCCATCGAGCGTTTCAAGGAGCACCACGAGCGCTTCGACAAAATCTACGAGATGCTCTGGGAAAATCGTATAGAACAAGACAAGCTCGACGAGATCGAATCCATCGATAATTGTTTCTCCGAAATCACGGCAAACAACTTCTCATTGCCTGCCAGTAGCGTCGCAGCCCGTTCCAGCTGATAGGAAAAAGCACAACCGATGGCGCGTACCAAAATCGTCGCAACCATAGGCCCGTCCTGCCGCGACCCTGCCATCATCGAGAAGATGATCCGGGAAGGCATGGATGTCGCCCGAATCAATTGCTCACATTCGGACCACGACTTCATTCGTAATCTGGTCAGGGATATTCGAGAGGTGAGCGCCCGCCTGGATCAGGCTGTGGGCATCCTGCTCGATCTCTCCGGCCCGAAAATTCGCACCGGCAAACTCGCCAACGGGCCCATCGAGCTCATCGAAGGCGGCCGCTTCACTCTCACCAATCGCAAAATCGACGGTGATGAGGGCATAGTTTCCACCAATTACGCCCCTCTGCCCCTGGAAGTCAACGCCGGGGATCATGTTCTTCTTGATGACGGGCTCATCGAGCTCGAGGTTCTCGAGACCGACGAGCATGACTGCAAGTGTCAGGTCGTCACCGGCGGCAGCCTCAAGAATCACCAGGGCATTAATCTACCAGGCGTGAGGCTTTCAATCCCGGCCCTCACGGAGAAAGACATCGCCGATCTGAAAGTGGGTCTGGAATCCGAAGTCGATTTCGTAGCCCTCTCCTTCGTTCGGGACGCCCAGGACATTCTGGATCTGCGCTCTCACATCGGCGATCACTGGCCACCACCGGTGGTGATCGCCAAACTGGAGAAACCGGAAGCTCTCGATCACCTCGACGAGATCCTCCAGGTTACCGATGCCGTAATGATCGCCCGCGGCGATCTGGGCGTGGAGCTGCCACCGGAACTGGTGCCGCCCGCACAAAAGCTCATCACCAGAAAATCGAACGCCAAGGGCAAGCCGGTGATTACCGCGACCCAGATGCTCGACTCCATGATCAACAATCCGAGACCGACCAGAGCGGAAGCTTCCGACGTCGCCAACGCCATCTTCGACGGCACC
>JAGQHH010000020.1 GCA_020431945.1 Cyanobacteria bacterium HKST-UBA02
GGCGGCTTTCTGGTAATCGTTCCATTCCTGGGGATTCTCCTCAGACGCAGGATCATGGTGCCGCTTTCCTGCCTGGTGCAGCGCTCGAAAGAGATCGCCCAGGGCAACTATTCTTCGGATGTAAAAGTGGAAGGCATCAAAGAGCTCTCGACCCTCAACGAGGGTTTCAACGAGATGACCTCGGCGATCAATGGTCGGGTCAACGAGCTGAAACGTGTCCAGGATGCCCTCAAAGCCAGCGAAGTCAATCTCAGGAAAGCCCAGGAAGTAGCCAAGATCGGAAGCTGGTATCTGGACAGCATGGAAATCATCCATCTCACCGACGAAGCAACCAGGATAATAGGTCTGCCAGCGGCGGGAAGCCTGGACTTCCAGGCCTTCATGAAGCTAGTCCACCCGGAGGAGCGCGACTATGTGCGCACCGCCTGGAACAAAGCCAGGAAGTCCGGAGCTCTCGATGTCGAGCACCGGGTTCTCGTCGGTACCGAAGTGCGATGGCTGCACACCAGGGGTGCCATCACCCTGGTAGGAGACGGCGAGATCGAGTCCGGCGTGGGCACCATCCAGGATATCACTGTGAGAAAGCAGGCGGAGATGCGCGATCAGAACCGGCGCTATGTTCTCGAGCTCATCGCCAATGGTACCAGTGTGCCCACCGTTCTGGACACGCTCCTGCATAATATCGAAGAGGAAGTTCCCGACAGTATGTGCTGTCTGATGATCGCCGATCCAACCGGCAGTATCTTGAGAGTCGGGGCGGCACCGAGCATCGGCAACGATCTCAAGGCGGCCCTGGACGGTATCGAAGTGGGACCCGGTTCGGCATGCTGCGGGTCTGCGGCGTTCAGCGGCGAGAGCGTGATCGTCGAGGATGTGCGCACCCATCCTTATTTCCATCGTCTGCGTGAAGCGATGAAGAGCGCCGATCTGAGAGCCTGCTGGTCCTATCCGATCATGTCCGGAAGCGGCGACGTCCTGGGTACCCTGGCAATCTATAACCGGAAGTCCTGCTCGCCCAATCTCGAAGAAGTGGATGTCGTGCACGCCTTCGTGCACCTTGCCGGAATCGCCCTGAGCTCGGCCCGAATCCTCAAGGCTGCTGTCTGATCAGTTTCATTGCTTCAATCTTAGTTTCAATCTCGGGGAGGGAAAAGAGGCCCGCCCGGGGAAACTTTCTGGTCAATAGAAGCGAAAGAAACGAATTTTCCGCCGGCAAGCTCCACCAGCCTGAAATGCTCGCATACGACAGGCCGATCGTCCACCAGATCGCCACCTTCAAGGAAGACTAGGTTCAATTGCGGCACCAGTTTGTGCGAGCTGCCATTCACTGCCGGAGTCAGTCCCCCGTCCAGAACCCTCAGTGTCTTGATTCGCGAGAGCGCGCCAATGCCCTTTTCGGTCACCCGGTGCAAGTCCCTGATGGACAGCTCTTCGAGTTTCGACCGGGATAGACTCGCCAGAGTAATATCCCCGGCATCGGTCTCAGAGATATCGAGACCCTTGAGAGAAGGCATGCGAGCGATAACGGACAGATCTTCGTCTCCGATTGGATTATGCCTCAGGCTCAGATACTCGAGCTTCTTCAATGCAGCGATTGCTCTCGGATTCGCTATCGAGCCATAAGTCAGCTCGAGATGCTTGAGCTTGCTCAGGTGCGATATCGTTTCCACCATGGAATTGGTTGCCACAGACTGCTCGAGACAGAGATATTCGAGATCCGGCAAACTCTGCACGAGGGTGGCGACTTCCGTGCCGGAAAGGGGCATTCGCTTGATCGACAGCCTTCTGAGATTGGGAAGGGAGCAGATACTCTGAAAAGTCTCCCGGCTCATGCCCGACGGCGCACAGAGCTCGAGCCGCTCGAGACTCTTCATCTGGGAGAAATCGAAAGAAAAGTCCTGGGTGTAGGGATAGAGTATGGCGAGCTGCATGAGAGTATCCATCTCCTCAAGACTGGAGCCGCCGTTCGCTTTGTCCTTGATCGGCATGCGCACCAGAATCAAATTCTTGATCGAGGTGAGATCGGGAAAAATGGCAAAAGTATCCCGGCTGACTTTCACGTCCCGCAATTCGACGGTGTCCAGGGCATCGAGGTTGAAGAACACCCCCCTGCTGAGCTCAGAGCTCACCAGCTGCAAGCTTTTCACCCCCGGTCTCACCACCTGGGTGATCTGTTGATTCAGAATCTTGTATGCCCGCCACCAGGTCATGTCACCGGCCCTGAGCTCCTGAATCTTGTCTTTTACCGGGGTCTCGAACGAAATCGATCCTTTGTCCCTGGGAAGAATATCCGGGCGCAACTTCGAGACCTCTTCGAAATCACTCAAGCCGGCCCAGTCGGACTGATCGACATTTTCCGGCAGGGGCTTGGACGGAGGGGTCATGAAATGAGAGACCAGAACGGCACTCATGATGGCCAAAGATATTACAAAAGCGATTGATCCAGGGGCCGGGAGCTTTCTGGTCTTCGGCACCGGCAGAGAGCGGACCTCGTCGATGAGAGGGGCGGGAGGCTGCGGAGGCGGCTCCGGCTCAGGCAATGGAACATCGGACTGGGGCTCGAAAAGGATGATCTCGGAAGCGTCGATCTCGAGTGCCGGATGCTCGACCGGATCCGGAGTCTCGGCGGTCTTCGTCCGAGCCGAAGGGGCGCTCGACTCGCGCAAACGCTCGAGGCACTGGCAGGTCTCGAAGATCTCCACCCCTTCGATGCCGTCCTCGTCCCCCACGGAAGAGCGCAGGACACTGCCGCATCTCTGGCAGGTGATGCTCAAGCGAATTCCCTGGTCTTTGCGGCTTTCCATATAAGCCTTTTACCCAGGAAAGCCCGGGTCGAGCCTAGTGCCTGCCACCGATGAGCACGGTAGTCAAGCGATACTCGCAATCGTGCCGGGGGTACAACCTTGCTGAGCTTCCCGGGGCTACAGGAGTTGGCTACCCAGAATCATGAGTGCATTCAGTCATATTCCAATGTGGTTGGTGTTTGTCGCCAGTTCTCTTCTTATTTTGATTTGCATCGAAAGCGGTTATCGATGGGGAAGACAGCAGAAGAGAAAGCAAGGAGACGACAAGCCAGGTACCTCCGGCTCCATCGCCACGATGGTTCAAATTCAGCTTGGGTTGGTGGCATTTCTGGTCGCTTTTACCTTTGGTTTCGCAACACAACGCTTTAGCGAAAGGAGGCATCTGGTCATCGCTGAGGCTAATTCAATTGGCACCACATATTTGCGGGCAGGTCTTCTTCCGAGTCCCAGAGCCGAGACCGTCCAGGATATTCTCAGGAAATATGTCGACCTGAGACTGAAGCTTCGCAAAGACATCACACTGACCCATGATTACTCTCTTACGGACAAAGCCCTGATCGAATCAAACAAATTGCAGGGTCTCCTCTGGAAGCACGTGAAGGAGAACAAGGAAGTTCAAGATACACCTAGCGCCGCATTGTTCGAGGCCACCGTCAATGAGACGATCGATCTTCAGTCCGAGCGACTTTACGCGGAACGCTATGGAAAACTTCCGGATATCGTCTGGGTTGTGCTTTATGGATTGACTTTTCTCGGAATGGTGGGTGTCGGTTATCAATTCGGCAATCGTGGCACCCGAAACTGGCTAGCCGTCTTGCTGGCCGCTATCTCATTCTCTGCTGTGCTGACGATGATCGCGGATATCGATCGACCAATCGAAGGATTCATGATGGTAACCCAGCGACCACTCGTCGACCTGGCAAAGCAGATTGGAGAACCGTCTGACACTCCAGGTCCTCAGTGATGGTCTATCCGCAAGACAATATCAGAACTGGAAGTAGATGAATTTGTTCTGCTCTTCAGGCATCAGGGCAATCATGACGATGATCAGGATTGCGCAATATGCTCCTTTCATCCAGCGCGGACGAGTGGGCCAGAACTGCATATCGCGCAGCGGCTCCGAGATGATATGAGCGATCACCAGACCTGCCAGCACATACGGTATCATCGGAAAAATCATCGGACCGTTGCTGGTGAGAAATTTCAGGTGCTGATCGGGCCAGAGATCCCAGAGTTTCATCATGCGCCCCACCATCTCGAAAGAGGTTGGCAGATCGTCGGCCCGGAAGAAAACGAAGCTGACGGCGAAGGCCTGGAAAGTGATGAAAATCGCGATTGCGTGCCAGATCTTGCCTTTGATGAACTCATACAACCAGTCGATACTCTTGTAGAAAAGCATCCACTGGCGATGGACGATTAGCGACAGTCCCTGGAAGGCGCCCCAGGCAACGAAGTGCCAGGCGGCTCCGTGCCAGAGACCGGCAAGAGCGGTGGTGAGGATCAGGTTCCGGTAGATCGCCGGCACCGAGCAGCGGGAGCCCCCGAGCGGGATATAGACATAGTCGCGGAACCAGAAGGACAGCGATATGTGCTGGCGGTGCCAGAGCTCCCGGATATTGTTGGACATGTATGGAACATTGAAGTTAGGCGGCACGCAGAGGTTCATCATCAATGCCGACCCGATGGCGACATCGGTATATCCGGAGAAATCGCAATAGACTTGAAACGCGAAAGCGTAGGTGGCGAGCCACAATTCCAGGCAGGTGAAATCGCCCGGATTGTTGTAGACGAAGTCTACGTAAATGGAGAGATTGTCAGCCAGCAGGATCTTCTTGGCCAGACCGTGCAGGACCATGACGAATCCTTTTTCGAAATTATCGATGTCGAAAGGTCTGGCCTCTTTGAGCTGAGGCATGAAGTCCTGATAGCGCTTGATCGGTCCGGCAATCTGGCTGGGGAAGAATCCCGGAAGGAGCGCGAAGTGGATGAAATTGCGCTCGGGCTCGCCACCCTTGTAGACATCGATGATGTAATGCAAAAACTCGAAAGTGAAAAAGGAGATGCCCAGAGGCAGGAAGATCTTCACCACGATGTCATCGTGGGGAAGATGCGCCAGGTCCATGATGCCGAAGATATTCTCGAGAACGAACTTGGCGTATTTGTAATAGCCGAGAGTGCCGACATTCACGAGAATCGCGAAGATCAGCCACCATTTGCGGGTATGTCCCGCCCACTTGAGAACGAAGCCGATCAGGTAGTTGAAAACCGTCATGCCGACAAGAAGCAGCAGATAAACAGGATTCCAGGCCGAATAAAAAACATAGCTGGCAATAAGCAGAATCACTGCCCGGAACTTCTTGGGAAGGCACCAGTAGAGAAACAGTACTATTGGCAGGAAAAATATATACTGCAGACTATTGAACAGCATGGCCGGATTATACTCTATGGCCAGGCCTGTGACATTGCCCGAGAAGCTGGGAACAAAGACAAGGCAGACTCGCCTGCCTCAGGGCCGATATCAATAACGGACGCTCCAAGAGAAGTCTCAATTGAATCCCTTCGCCACTAAGCTGCTAAGAATCGTCACCTCGGTGCCGGTAATCACGCTCATGCTGGTTGGCTGCGCCGAGATTTTCATGCGCAGTTTCAACATCCCCAGTACCTTCGGCTACCGCTCTTCCGACTCCTGGCAGATCTCTGATCGCCTGGCATACTGCTTGAAAACCGTACCCGATGTCACCATAGTCGGTTCCTCCCTGATGCTTCCCCTCAACCAGGACGGTAGTGGAGCCCACTTCTACACGGGCATGCACACTCCATATCTCACCGAGCTGCTCACCAGAGCATCCGGAGAGCCCATCGAGTGCCTCAATCTGGCTACCGGTAGACAGACAGTGGCGGAGGCTTATCTCATCGAGAAAGCCGTGTCCTCGCGCAAGCGTTATCCGAAAGTCCTCATCTACGGTCTCATCCTCCGGGAATTCGTCGACGAGTATTATGCCGGCGAGTGGCGCGGCGAGTCCTTCGGGGCGGTGGCACCATATGCGCCGGCAGATCTTCAGTCGGTCGGCAAAATCTACAGCAACCGGGGCATGCTCGATTTTCTATTCTCTCACTATCTGTATCTCTATCGAGACCGCTCGGCGATCCGGAATGTCCTCTCCGCCAATACCAAGGATTTTCTCGATCTGATGCCCCTGGACATGCCTTACAGCCGCATGTACAACTTCGTGCAGAAGCCGCAACACCAGGGTCTCCTCTTCGAGCGACTGACTCCGCAGAATATGGAAGCGATGATGCACGAGGTCAATAAGCGCAATCCCCAGAATGTGCGCAATACATTCCGCCAGCACTTCACCTCGATGCATGCGTACCCTCCGCGCAACGCCTGGAAGATGCAGCACCACTATCTGAAATCCCTGGCCGATCTCTGCGATGAGAAAGAAGTCCTCCTGGTCCTGGTCAATATGCCGATCTCCAAAGAGTTCCAGGCAATCGCTCCGAAGGGATCTTATGAAGGCTTCCAGCAATGGCTGGACGAGCTCTCCCAGAAATGGGGCTTTTTCCTGGTGGATCTGGCTTTCGACCCCGACTTCACCGAAGATCGCTTCAAAGATGGTCTTCACCTCGACTACGAGGGCTCCCGGATTCTTGCACGTAAGATCGTCAATGCCCTGGAGCGCGACTATCCGACTATCCTGCGGACCATGGCAGAAGAGGCCCGGGAGAGAAAGAGCCGAGAGCGATGACTGAAGCGCAAAACGAACCAGAGCGGACAGGCACCGGAGATCTGAAGGTCCTGGACTTCATCATCCTGCTGGGGCTGGTTTGCGGCTGTTATATGCTTTTCATCCACAGCTTCTTCTCTGCCGATGATCTCTGGCAGGTACACTTCGCGCATCGAGTCGTAAACGGCGAGCCGGACCTCCTGTGGCTCAATTTCTACAGCAATTATATGCAACTGCCGGGATTCGACTTCTACAGGCCGATCCTGGGAGTGACCTTCGCTATCGACTATCTGATCTCGCGAGCCGATCCCCTGGGCTATCACCTGACCAGTATCTTCCTGTTCTACTCAGGAGTGGTGCTGCTCTACCTTCTCATTCGCGAGATCACCGATGACTGGCCGGAGGCGAACTCCCGCCTGATGGCCCTGGCTAGCTCGGCACTGTTTGCGGTATCACCGCTCAACGCCGAAGATGTGGTCTGGATCTCAGGACGAGCAGACACCTGCTGCCTGCCCTTCTTTCTCGCCTCTGTCCTCTTCGGTATCAAAGGTCTCAAAGGCAATCTCAAACGCAACCTCTCTCTGGCTCTGGCCTCGTATGTAGTGGCACTGGGAAGCAAGGAGCTGGCCATCGTCGCCCCGGCTCTGGTCTTCTCCTACTATGTCCTCTGGAAACGAGCTCGTCCGGAGCCGCTCGAAGAAGAAGAATTTGAAGAGGAAGAGGAAGAGGAAGAGGAAGAGGAAGAGGAAGAAGAGGCAGCAGAAACAGAGAAATCCGCCTCCCTGTCGGCGCTCTCCGAAAATCTCCGGACTAAAGAAGAAGAAGAAGAAGAAGAAGAAAGTCAGCCGGAAGAGAAGGCTGAAGAAAAAGACCCGGGGGAAGAAGAAGCGCCCGAGCTCGCTCTCAGAGTCATTCGCGCTATCGAGTATTGCAGCCCCTTCGCAGCCGTGGCCGCGGCCTATCTGGCCATGCGGTTCTTCGTTTTCGGCAATAGCCTGGGAGGCTATACCGGATCTTTCGGCGTAGCGATGCGCCACAAATTCTACTGGCGCTGGATCGAGCATGACATGATTGCCCGGCTTCTGGTGCCTTTCCCCGACTATGTCGACGACCTGACGCACCAGCCACGCCTGGTGGCTACGATTATCGTGGCGGTCTGCATCATCATCGGACTATTGAAAGTCCGCTTCATGGAGGTCCGCAAGAACCTTTTCATTTTTATTGCGGTCTGGTGCCTGGTGACTATCCTGCCGGTGGTGAATCTCCTGATCTTGGACGCCGATCTGAGAAACTCCAGGCTGCTGATGCTATTCACCATTCCCATATCGATGCTCTGGCCGGCTCTGCTTTTCCATCCCACAGTCCAGACCATGGACTTTGCCCTGGCATCCTATCTCAGACGTTTCACCCTGACCATCGGCACCATCTTGATGATGGTGCTCACCGGAGTATTCAGCTGGTGCACTTTCGAGATCAACAAAGACTGGCAGCGAGCCGGCGACATGGTCAATGACGTCTGGAAAGCCACCATCGCCCTGGTCAATAGCCGCAAGCAGGACGAGAGAGTGATTCTGCTCGGGCTGCCCAGCGCTTACCGGGCTACCCATGTGATCTATAACGGCTCGACCTTTTACGATCTTCTCAAGCCGCCCTTCGTGACACCTTCGATCACAGACAGGGTTGTCACATTCCTTCCTTTTATCGTCGGTCCCGGTGAGACCATCGACGCCAGCCGCCTGAAAGCGCTCCTGGCCGACACCAGCAAGAAATATTCGATCTGGCGGTGGAACGACGAGGACGCAGTTTTCTATGCAGTCCATCTCACCTCCCCGCAAGAGAACCCTTCCAGCGGAGCCCCAATGAGGGTCGGCACCGCACACCAGCCGGGCATCTGGAGACCGATGGGATTCGCGAAATACACACCCGTGGACGAATTCACCATGGAGATGGAGAACACCCGGGAAGAAGACGGCATGATCGTCACCGGTCTGAATATCAATCCCCTGGAGGCGGACTTCCTCGAATTCGATCTCTCCATAGAAGTCGATCCTGCCGATCTGACCGAGCTAATGCCCCTCTCGGTATCCTGGGGTGCCACCGGCGGCAACTCGAGCATCCATGCCATCAAGAAGAACTCTCGAGGGCCGTTCACCAACGCTCATCTTCGCCTGCGATTGTCGAACAACTGGCGCTGGTACACCAAAGAGCATATCGATCGTTTCATCATCCAGGTCGGTGCCGCCAAAAAGCTAGTGATCAAAAACATCTCTCTTACCAGAGCCGACGATCTTGTACCGGCCATCGCTTTCGAGAACCTCGAGCCGACCACCAGCGGCGAGCATGTTTGCGGCAAGAAAGAGAAAGTCGTCTTGTTGTGGGACAACAGCCTCATAGCAGACGCCAGGGATGCCCGGATTCAAATCAGCAATCTCAACTACTTCTTCAATAACACTGCGGTAAATCCTCGCTCAGAGCTGGTCCAGAAGCAGATGAGCGTAAAAGGAAAGACAGGTCGTATCGAGCTGCCCGCCGATCTTTTCAAGACTCCCGGCTATTACCAGGTACGCATGTATGCCGTAAACGACGAGGGCAAGGCGACCGGCGAGATGTCCGACGCTCTGACCCTCTACAAGCTGGGCAATTATAAGGACACCTATATTCATTGATAATTGATTGCTTTCTGTGATATTTTCTCGATCCGTTCGACCCGGCACAAGGCATCGCTTGACAATGAGTACATGGAAAGAGCTCCACGACAAAGGCTATGCCCTGGCCACCGATGGTGACGCCGAAGGCGCCGAGGAATTCCTTTTAAAAGCAATCGATCTGGCATCCCGGGAAGGTATGAGCGACGAGCTCTGCGACAGTCTCAACTGCCTGGCGGTCATCTATCATCTGACCGATCGGCTGGATGACGCCAAAGCCCTATTTCAGCGAACCATAGACGTCAATCCGGACTCCGAGGAGCTGGGAGCTGCCTATGACGGGCTGGCTACCATCCTCTGCCAGGAAGACCGCTATGACGAAGCCCTGGACCTCTATGCCACAGCCCTATCCGAGTGCCGCAAGCACGACTCCACCGCCGGGGTCCTGGAAGTGGAGTGCAAGCTTCTCGCCCTCATGGATCTGCTCGGTGATTTCGGCGAATCGGAAGTGGCGGCGGAGACTGTCGAGCAAGTCAGAGAAAAAGCTGCTCAGGCATTGAAATTTCTCGATCTCAAAGAAGACGCCGGTGCCGAGGAGATAATCGAGACTCTGGACAGCCATATAGACGGGCTCCAGCAAGAACTGGCCGGCTCTCCCGAGCGCCTGGTAGCCGAAGAGAACGCCCTGGCCGAGCGCGCCGTCCTCCTCGGTAGTCTCTGGGGCGAGACCCTGGCGAAGCAATTCGGCTGGCACTGGACTTTCGTGGAGATAGGATCTTCCAAGATCCTCACCATAGTCTCCCCTGATCGCGCTCTGGCTATCTATCCCTGCCAGTTCGTCTCTTCCTGCCTGCTCGATGCCGATCAGGACTGCACCATTCTGCTGGCTTACAATATGATGCAGGATGGTCTCGGGGATGTACCCGCCAATGGCTTCGAGAACGTTATGGAAGGCGTGTTCAGGATGTTCCCGGAAGAAGCTGCGAGCAAGCCCTGACCGGAAGAAGCAGTAGAAGACGATTGAGCAGTTTCGTCAAGATTTCCGCCATGCCGGTGCCGGCGTCGGCTCTCTACCGGTGGCATAGGCGACCGGGGGCTTTCATGCGACTCAAGCCTCCCTGGGAAAACGTCGCCCTGGTGGGTGGATCGGAAGAAGTAGCAAACGGATCCCGGGCAGTGATCGAGATTCGCCCTGGCCCCTCCCCGGTTCCAGCAATTCGCTGGACAGCCGAGCACTTCGATATAGTCGAGAATCGCTCTTTTTCGGACCGGCAGATCTCTGGGCCCTTCGCGAGCTGGTGCCACCGGCACATATTCGAAGAAGTGGACGAGGAATCTTCCAGGCTCGAAGACAGGATCGATTTCGCCCTGCCCCTCCTGATCCCGGGGATTTTTGTAAAAGGTAAGCTGGAGCGCCTTTTCCAGTACAGGCACGACCTCACCCGAGGCGATCTCGAGATCGGCAAACGACTTCGCAATTCGGGAAGTCTGAGTATTGCCCTGACAGGTGCCACCAGCACTGCCCTGGCCGCAGCCCTGAAGCCCTTTCTGACCACCCAGGGTGATCGAATCGTCGATGAGGACCAGGCAGAGATTCTCATTCAGCTCGTCAGCGAGAAAAACTGGTCCCAGGTCTTCCAGGAGATCAATGGACGCCGCGGCTCCCGGCGTCTTGTCTCGGTCTATTGCGGTCGGGGCGAGCCCGATAGAGAAAGCCTGGAAGATCTTCGCCGCCGGCTTGAAACTGAGACCGCCACGGCTATCCTTCCCGGGCTGGTGCTCGACCCTTACAGCTCCGGCTCGAGCGCCGAACCAGGCACCATATATGATAGCAATACGGAACTGAGCTGGATCAGCCAGGCGGACTTCCTGGACACGATCTATACAGCCGCTGCGACCCCGGATATGACGGGACTGCTGCATGCCGCAGCACCAGATACGGTGACTATTTCCGAGCTCTCAGATTGCCTTCGCCGGGGTCTCTCGACATTTCTTCCCGGTCCCCTGGCCGAGATGAAAACTGCGGAGCTCAATCGGTCTATTCTGTCCAAAAGCATCGGTGCCGGAACTGCGACGATTTCCCGGAGTAAAATCGCGAATTTCAGGCATCCCACTCCGGCCAGCGCTTTGGTCGGTATACTCGGCGTAACACTTTGATATTAAATACTTAGGGTCGGGCATAAAGAATTAACCCCCGGTGAGCTTCGAGCCACCTTCTTACTAGCCAAACGACGTTGGACAGACTGGTCATGCAGAGCAGCTATTCGCCAGGCAAATTCCCTTCCTTCCCCTTCGCGAGCTCGTCCCGCGATAGCGCTGCCGATTCGGGCTATTACGGCTGGGTCATGCACCCGGTAATCGACCTCCTGCTCGTCTGCGGGGGGCTTATCTGGATTTTCGCAGCTCTCATGGCCACCGGGATGATACCGGTTATGAACAACCCCACCGGTCCTTTCATCACCACCGTCACTATCGCCTGTCTGATCGTCTTCACCATGCCCCACCAGATGGCGACCTACCTGAGAGTGTTCAACAGCAAGCACACCAGGGCCAAGCTGGGCAAGGCAGTGCTTCTTCTCGGGCTCCTCTGCATAGCCATGGGGCTGATGGTCACCTGTTCGCCCTACTGGGCCTCGGTCATAGGCCGCTTCACCCTGGGCTTCTCCTTCCAGCACTTCTTCGCCCAGGCATACGGCATCGCTCTTCTCTACTGCTACAAGCGCGGGTTCATCCTGAGCAAAGTCGAGAAGGATACTCTCTTCTGGCTGGTCCAGGCCGGGATCTGGGCTGCGATCACCGGCATATTCAGCCATCCTACCCTCAAGGTAGGCGGTCTCACCCTGGAGCCGGTCATGGCGATTCCACTATGGGTGCGGGGAATCTTCGACACCCTGGTCATCGCCCTTACGATAGCCTTCCTGACCATGATGGCGATGAAATGGCACAAGACCAAGAAAGTCATTCCGTTCCCGGCGGTGCTGACCCTTGTGAGTTGCTTCTTCTTCCTGGATTATCTGACCAGGAACGGCAATCTCCTCGCTATCGCGATTCTCGGCCAGGCCCTCTTCCATACGCCCCAGTACCTGGTGATTACCACTGCCTACCACCTGAAAGAGGTTGGTCTGCCCAAGGACCTCCCGAGCTCGAGGATCTGGACCCAGCTCGCCAGACCCACAGCCCTGAAATATCTGGCATTCGTCCTGGGAGCAGGCTGGATCATGTCCACCGTAATCGGGCCCTATCTTCCCGAGCTCGGCGCCCTGGCGGGCTTCAAGCTGGAGCTGGCTCTCTGCGGCTACTACTGCGCCATCAATATCCATCACTATATGGCTGATGCCCTGATCTGGAAGATGAAGGACAAAGAGACCCTCGATCTTCTCCTTGCCTGAAACTCAGATATCGCACTGAAGCATGTTCCGGATCATCATTTCGGAGCTCGTCAGGCATTCCGGCGACTTCCTGGCATACTTTTCCTCCAGGGCGCGCCTGTGGTCCCGTTCCAGCTTATCCCGAGCCGTCAGGTCCATGGTCCGGACACACAGTCGAGACAATTCAAGGGAGCGGGATGAAGCCCTCATGAAGTCCTCTACGCCGGTGGCGCCGGAGGCGCTAATCTGTGCTGCCAGGTCGCAGGTTTCACGGGCGAGATAAGCAAGCCCGCAGGTACTGTCGAGGGTGCCGCCCTCGAACAGCGAGAAAGACTTGCCCAGTATACTGAAGCTCAAGCTTGTCCGCCTCGACTGGCATTTTTCCGGAGCCTGCCGTGCGAAGGCAGGCTCCACGACAGCCGGACCGGATCCCGAGCCGAGCTCTTTCAGGGTGGTCGGACCGCCTGGCAGATTGATGACATAAGCCTCGGAAGGGGGCTGAAAGCCACTATCGGCTAGCAGCCGAGCGTGGCTCTCGAGTTTGCCTTGCTCCCGATCGCCGGCGCTGGTCTCGCCGGTTCCGTCTGAAGTCCTCACGGCCGCTCACCGCCCATTGTCTCGACCGCGTGCTTCGAGCCCTGGCCTATGATCTCGGTCATTTCCAGGTAATTCTTGACGGCGGCATCTTTTAAAGCTCCAAGCTGCGATGGCGAAAGACCGATTCGAGACAGAGTCTCAGCAGCACCAGCGGTAGAGTTCATTGTCTGTCCCAGGTTCGAGACTCCCTCGGTCATAGCCTGGCCGGATCGAGCATCGAGACAGGCTGCATCGGTACCCGTCACTCCCAGCCCTACCCCGGTGCCGGCCACTGTTGCCTGCAGGTCCACCGAGAAATCCTGGCACTCGACATAGGCATGATCCGGAAGAGCAGGATGATAATAGACACTCTGCTTGTCACCATCGATGGTTAACTGCTGGCTGCTGCGCTGATCTCCTGTTTCGGCAGCAGCACTGCTCTGGGCCGCACTGCTCGCTCGACTTTCAGCCCGGCTATCTCCCTGGACGCTCAGCAAATTGAGGTTGCTTCGATCCTCGGATCTCGCTTCATCCGCGTGTTTGTCGCCATGCCTGTCTTCGTGATTTATCTCGTGTCGTCCGCCCATTGTCGAGCCCTCCAAAGGTAGAATACGGGCTCAATGTTAGACCGATGCAGATGGCAAAGTTATGGCAGAATCGAAAAGCTCATCAAGCGGGAAGAAACAGCGAGAACACGCTGCCCTTTCCTTCGTCGCTTTCCAATTTTACGCTTCCACCATGCAGCTCCACCAGGGTTTTGACGATAGCCAGGCCCAGACCGCTACCGCTCTGGCTGTCTGAGGAGCGACCTTGTTGATAACGTTCGAATACTCGATCGATAAGAGGCGCTGGAACGCCTCTGCCCGAGTCCTGAACTTCAATCCGGACAAAACTGTTCGCCGCTGAGGACGCCCTCAAGTGCACCGTGGCTCCGGGCTCGGAGAACTTCACGGCATTGCTGAGAAGATTCACCAGAACCTGGGTAATCCGATCTCTGTCAGCATTGATACTCAGCTCGAAAGGAGTGTCTATGACGAACTCGATATTTTTAATAGAAGCAGAAGCGGAAACCGTCCTTACTGCATCCTCGAAAAGGACCGCCACCACCAACGGTCTCAGGTCCAACTTGACGGTCCCGGCTCGAACCTTCTCCAGCAAGAGCATATCACCGACAAGGGAGAGCATCCTGTCTGTGACACCGTTGAGTCCTTCAATCATTTCCTGACCGCGAGAATTCATCTCTCCTAGAGCACCATCTTCGAGAAGCTCCAGGACATTCTTGACGGTAGCAAGAGGAGAACGCAAATCATGAGTGACCATGGCGATTACTTCCTGCTTCAAACGCTCCGCTTCTTTTCTCTCGCTCACATCATGGATCACCGAGAAAAGAAAGCCGTCCGGCTGCGACCAGCGTGTCGACCACTCGACGTCAACCTTCGAGCCGTTTTTAGCCAGAAGGGTGGTCTCGAACTTGCTGGAGCCGCCTTCTACAAGAACCTTCTTGATTATGTCGAGCACACGCTCTCTCTCACCATCGCAAACGATATTTATGTAACGCATGCCGTTGAGCTCGGAGGGTGGGTATTTCAGAAGCTCCAGGGAAGCCGGATTGACCCTTACGAAAGAGCCGACCTCGTCGATCGAGCAAATCAGATCCGTGGCATTCTCGAGAACTGCCTGCTCCCGCCGGATTGCATCCTCTAGCGATCCTGCCATATCTCGAAAGGCCTGGTCGAGAGAACTGATCTCATCGACGCCTCCGACAGGAGGAAGAAGCTCCTGTCCGGCAGCGAATCTGGTGCTGTTGGCTCTCAACGTCTTGAGGCGCGCTCCGATGGATCGCGCGAAATAAAAACCGAGAAAAACGGTGATTATGAACATCAGCAATAGAAAAGTAATAAGAGTCGCCCTGATCTGCTCCCTGAAGGCAGCTTGGTCCCGGGGGCTCTCTCTCTCGATAAGCTCCTGCTCGTGAAGACAGTTCATGAGCTCGGCGGAGAGCATTCGAGAGCGAAGCTCCGCAAGCTCGTCACCATAGCTGCTACCCCAGTGCCTGCGAATCTCCTCCTTTTCGCCGGTGTTGATCCTCTGATATATGCTTCTGAAAAGATCCCTGGCTCGCCGGGCGCTCTTCTCAACCTTCTCAACCTCTTGAAGCTGCCGGGGATTGCCTGCCACCAGCTTCTTCAGCTCCGCCAGGTGACTCATGGCGCTACGGGAAGTGGCAAGCACCAGGTCCGAGCCCAGAAGATCGGGACTCTCGGCGATGGTATTTAGCTCGACGACATCCTTGACAAACAGATTAATCTGCTCGGCCACCCTTCTTGCCTGGTCGGCACGGGCAGCTTCCTTTTCGATCTCCTGATTGAGGTTGAAGAGCACTGCCAGCAACACCGCCTGAGCTGCAAAGGGCAGTGTGATTATGATAATCCCTCTGGCAGTCAGCGACAATCCTGATCGCATTTGTTTTCCTTCTGAAATCTCAAGTATCATAGCTGTAAATCTAAAAAAGGCTAGACCCGAAAAGATATGGCCAAGATTCTCCTGGTTGAAGATGACAGAGTGATGGCACTAACCATCATCACCGCAATGGAAGGACAACAGCATACGGTGGAACACGTCGTCGAGGGAAAGGAAGCCCTGATGATGCTTATGCTCACCTCCTACGACCTGGTGATACTCGATTGGGCTCTGCCTGACTTGCAGGGTATCGATGTCCTGGCTCAGATGAGACAGAGACGCGACTCGACCCCCGTGATCATGCTTACCGCAAGAGAGCTCGAGCAAGATAAGGAGCGCGGTCTGGATGCAGGTGCAGACGACTATGTCACCAAACCATTTAGCCTCAAAGAGCTGGCAGCCAGGGTTCGAGCACTTCTTCGCCGCAGTTCGGGAAACGCTACCAATCTGATTACTGCCGGTTTGCTCAGCCTGGACATGCAGACCCATGAGCTCAGGAAGGAAGACGTTCGTATAGCGCTGCTTCCCATGGAATTTGCCCTTATCGAATTTCTAATGCGCAATCCCGGCGAGGTCTTCTCCGCCGACGCCCTTCTCGAACGGGTATGGCACTCACACTCCGAGTCATCGGTGGAGGCCGTACGCACCTGTATAAAGAGGCTCAGGCAAAAGCTCGATTCGGAAGACACACCGGTAAGCCAGTCGGTCATCGAGACCATCCCCAAAGTAGGCTATCGGTTGCGAGCATGAGATCTCAAATCTTTTTTACAGCAGGCCGATTTTTCATCTTCTTTGCCA
>JAGQHH010000223.1 GCA_020431945.1 Cyanobacteria bacterium HKST-UBA02
GCAGCACCAGGAAGATCGACGGATCCGGATGGTCGTACGTGATCGAGCCGATCGCGTTGAAGCGGCGCAGGTCGTACTTGTACGGCGTGTCGTTGCCGTGCCAGGCCACCACATCCAGAGGGCAGTGCTTCAAGCTGGTGCGCCAGAGCTTGCCCTGAAACTTGACATAGAGCTCGAAGCTGCCTTTCTCGTCCCTGAAATCAGCGACCGGGGCTTCGAAGTCCCGGGGATTGGCAAGGCCGTTAGAGCCGATCGGTCCGAGCTGGGGCAGTCTCAGATGGGGTCCATAGTTTTCACAGATATAACCGCTGGCGGTACCATCCGGAAGATTTACGCAAAACTTTATGCCTCTTGGAATAACGACCATCTCCAGCGGCTGTACATGTAAGGCACCGAATTCGGTGTGCAATTCGAGAGCGCCTTTTTGAGGCAGGATCAGCAGATCCCCGTCGGCGTTGTAGAAAAAGCGGTCTTTCATGGAGGCGGTGGCGGCATACAGGTGCACTGCCGATCCCCTGACGCTGGCGATATCTCCGTTGCCGGCGATGGTAACCAGAGATTCGACGAAATCGAGACGGCCCTCCGGAGTGGGCAGCGGATTCCAGCGAAGTTGATCCGGAGGGGCCTGGATGTCATTAAAAGGCCTGCTTTTCAAGAGCTTGTGTTGAACCTGTGTAAAGCTCTCGTGCATCACCGAAGGGCGGATGCGATAAAGCCAGCTGCGCAGATTCTCGTGCCGGCTGGCCACGAAAGAGGTGCCGCTGAGTTGCTCTGCATAGAGTCCCAGAGAGGGTTTTTGCGGGGAGTTCTGCCCTCTTGGAAGGGCTCCGGGCAGAGCCTCGCTCTCGAAAAAGTTTCCGAATCCTGTTTGATAAGTAAATTTGTCGGCCATTTCTTCGTCCTGCTCCGGGTATAGAATGAGCTATTTTATTGCATGATCGAGTGTAAGAACTTGATCCGTGTTTCATTCTAAAGGTGCTCCGGTGCCGTAATATGCTGGTTACCGGAGATTGTCCGGTTACTCGGAAAGCTCGTTTTGAGAGAACCACGCTGGAACTAATGGAGGCTCGCCGGTTTGAACACTAAACAGCGATTTGCATGTCTGCTGGGCGTTTTCATAATTGCATATATGGGCACCAATCCGCCCTGGAAAGAGGCCGGACCGAAGGGGCTTCCTCTCGAGTACGCGCCAATCTACGCTCCGCCGATCCCGAAGAGGCCCGATGCCGGTCTCGAGATCGATTTTGCCAGACTGCTTCTTCAAATCGGTGTCACCGCCATCCTCACAGGCGGGCTGGTGGCCGCAGGCGGCGAGCCTGTCGCCCGGGGCAGTGAAGCTCAGATAGGCCAGGAAAATAAAGAGGGCAGCACCGCCCGAATTGAAGGCGGCGAGGAAAAGTCCGGGCGAGAAAAGTCCGAGCAAGATAAATCAGCGCGAGATAAATCACGACCCGAGCCGGCCAAGATAGTGGCCATGCCCGGCAAACGGATCAAGTTTCCGGGCGGGAAAAATTACGGCGAATTCCTTGTCGAGTCCGATGACGATGACGACGCCTGGGAGTGGTTTGCCGACGCCGAAGGCGAAGTGGAGCTTCCCCGGGGCAAGCCCGTGCAGCTCGAGGTCACCAAAGGAAGCACTGTGGATCTTTCCTTCGTCACTCTATTCGATGCCGACTCGCTCCACTCCATGGATTTGAGCGAGACAGAGATCAAGGACTGGGAGCTTGCCAATCTCAAAAAGCTCACCGGTCTCAAGGAGCTCGATCTCTCTTCCACCGAGGTGACCAGCGAAGTCTTCAAATATCTGGAAGGTCTAACCGGGCTGCGCAAGCTCTGGCTGGACGACACCAATGTAGACGACGAATGTGTGGCCAAGGTCAAGAATCTGCCTGCCCTGCAAAAGCTCTCTCTGACCAATACGGAAGTCACCGAAAGCGGTGCGAAAGAGCTCGCCAATAAGCTCTCTGATTGCGAAGTAGTCGTCTGAGAGCGAGTCAAGCAATTGCACTCCGGCACTCTGCTTCACAGATAATTCGGACGACAGCAATATGACTGTCAGATCATAATTTCCGAGAGAAACTTGATCCCACAGTCATTTTTCGGGTTCGAGATGACTGTCAGATCAAGTTTTCGCGAAGAAAGATGATCCCACAGTCATATTGCCGAATCTCAGGTACCGATTCGAGTCGCAAGTTTTTCAATTCGATTAGTCATCTCCGTGTCAGGGGAATCCTCCCATTGCCCGATGCCCCGCGCTGTAGGACTATGGGGCTGGCTGGTAAGTGAATTTCCAGATACAGATACAGATCCAGATACAGATCCAGCCTATATACGGGGCGATTATCCTAAATGACGACCAGGTCAGCAACCTCAGCCGGGGTTATAGCCAGCGGCAAGCGCGATAGCGATGTCGCTCCCCTGCGCGTGGAGATCACCAGTTTCGGAGCCTGGATGGTGGGGGTCGGAGCGATCATCGGCTCCATGGCCTGGCTCATGCACGGTCCCATGCTGGCCCGGGCCGGAACCCTGGCCTGTGTCACCGCCTGGATCGTGGCTGCTATCGCCACGCTTCCCCTGGCACTGATCCTCATGGAACTCTCATCGATGTTCCCGCAGGCTGGCGGTCCGTACATCTACAAGTATTACGCGCTCAAGCGTCTGATTCCGGGCAAGGGAGAGCTCCTGGGTTTTCTCACCGGTTGGCTGTTCTGGGTCTCGATCATGACCGGTCTGGCTTGCATGGCCAATGGCCTGGTCAACCTGGCGGCATCCATTGCTTATGGCGGATCGGCGGCGGCGCCGCTCTGGTTCGGACCGCTCATTATCATCGCTCTTTTCGGCGTGACCACCGCCCTCAATCAGGTGCGAATCGGACGGGCATCGCTGATCAACAACTTCTTCACTTTCATGAAATTCGCCATGGCGCTTGGCTTTGCCGCTCTCGTGGTGATGTCCGGAAAAGCTTCTCCGGAGAGGCTTCTGACCTTCGCAAGCCCGGGCGGTAACAGCGACTTTCTCGCCAATGTCGGCTCGGTCCTGATGCTTTCCATGGCCGGCTTCTCTTTTATCGAGATGTCCGGATGCACTTCGGCGGAGACCGCCGATGCCCGTAGAGTCGTGCCCAGAGCCATGCTTCTCACTCTTGCCACGGTCACTGCCATCTATGTGGGGATGTGTCTTCTGGTCAGCGCTTCGACAGGCTTTTCGCTTTCTACCGACGGCTCCACCCTGGTGGTGACCGGCACGAAAATCCAGGCGACCTGTCCCGAGGTGGCGGGCTTCATAGCCGGGCCTGTTTGGGGCGGGATCTTCACCGCCGGTGTCATCGCATCCATCGTCGGATGCTCTTTCGTGGCGCTCCTGGGTATGGCCCGGGTGAGCTATTCTATGGCCGGCACTCGTCTTTTCCCGGAGCGATTCGCTCATCTCGATGATTCGGGAGTGCCGAGCTATGCTCTCTGGTTTCAATTCGCCACTCTCTGCATAATCGGAATCGGCGCCAATCTGGCTTGCCGAACCGGATTCTTTGCCGACGCTTATATCTTCCTCGGCGAGACATTCGGCTTCATGTATGCCTTTGTCGCCATGCTCTACGGTGTTTGCGTCGTCAGTCTCCGTTATACGGATCCTGGCATGGAGCGCGCTTTTCGCATCGGGCGCCGGGGCAACCTCGCCGTCTGGCTGGCGGCATCGGTGACGGTGCTGGTCTGGGGATTCACTGCTTTCTTCTGCGTCCACTGGACCCATCAATTGACCGGGCTGGCTCTGCTTCTAGCCGGGATGCCGATTTATTATCATTACCGATCTTGAGTGAATCAGCTGAATATCCTGTACTCGACGGCGTATTTAATCGTCAGGGTCATGGTCAGAAGCGCACTTCCAAGAAAACGGCGTTTGAGAGGAAGATGGGCCTGGATGAAATAATTCGCTCCGAAAGTAATAGGCAGATTGGTGAGAAAAGAGATGGAGCCTGTTCTCAGGCAGTGCAATAGAGGATTCCCCCAG
>JAGQHH010000224.1 GCA_020431945.1 Cyanobacteria bacterium HKST-UBA02
GGCGCCGATGGCCTGGGCATTGTCTTCGATTACCTTGAGCCCGTGGCGGGAGGCGATTTCCATGATCGGTCCCATGTCGGACGGCAACCCGTAAAGGTGTACCGGGATAATAGCCCTGGTGCGTTCGGTGATCGCCTGCTCGATTTTCGAAGGATCGATATTGAAGGTGACCGGATCGATGTCTACATACACCGGGGTAGCCTGACGGAGGGCAATCGCTTCGGTGGTGGCGGCAAAGGTGAAAGGTGTGGTTATCACTTCGTCACCGGCAGCGATATCGATTGCCCAGAGACTGAGAAGCAGGGCGTCGGTGCCGCTGGCGATGCCTACCCCATGGGTGGTGCCGGATAGTTCAGCCACTTCTTTCTCGAGCCGGGTGACATTCTCCCCCAGTACATAGTTGCCGCTGCGGAGCACGTCCAGGACGCTTTTCTCCAGATCGGCGCCGATGCTTTCATACTGGGCTCTGAGATTGAGAATCGGGACTCGAGAGTTCGACATATGGCGGTTCCTAATAAGTAGTAAGTCCGGCAGAGAGTCTAACCGGGTTCTTGACTGCTTGAAAGACGGGAAAGGTAAGGAATCGGCAGCCCTGTGTGATACCTGTTTAAGGAAGGGCGGGTGCCGGGCCGGCTGGCAATTCGCGATCTCCTGACAACTTCCTTCCTTTGTTAAATTTGTGGACATAATACACAAAGGGGATGCGCAAGCATCCCCTTTGCAATTGCGGATTCCTTTTCAGTGGTGCCTACCGTTTTTTGGAGGGCATTGCCACTGTTCTCGACAGAGCATTGGTCACGAAGAGGTTGAGGCTGACGCCTTCTTTTTCAGCTCTTTCTACCAGTGCCTGGTGGAGGGATTTGGGCAAGCGAACGGTGAATTTGCCGCTGAACTTGAGGAAATCGTCGCCACCACGGGCGGCGGATCTCGGAGCTGCTTTCACCTTGGTGGCTTTAGCCTTTCTTGCCGGAGCTTTAGCTTTTGTAGCCAGTTTGCGGGCGGGCTTTTTCGCTGCTGTCGCCTTGCGGGCTACCTTGGCTTTAGCGGGCTTACGAGCGGCCGGTTTGGCTTTCGCTTTAGCCTTGGTTTTCTTTACTGCCATGTTTCTCTCCTTGTTCCATGGGATATAGCCTACATTCGGCTAAGGTCATCGTTTGAATCGATTGTCCGGTGCTCCGGTTCATGGGCTCTGGGCGCTGGTTGTTACCTTCGCGTCCTGAGGATTCGGTATGCGACCTACCACCACTCAAGGTGGCACAGTAATTGTACCCCGGATGCTATCTTTTATTTATGCATCGGATATAGTTTTTCTTTCGGCGGTGCTTTCCCTCGGTGCCACGCATCTTTCCATCAGCCTGGAGGAGCGCCCGGAATCTCGCCCCAAGTCTAGCCCCAGGTCTAGCTCTACACGTGGTGCCGCACCATTTTTGATGGCTGGTATCATTTCTCTAAAAGGTTAAGGAACGTAACTTAAATTCCTGCCCGAGGTGGACAGTTTGCGGTTGTTGTTTATCAGACTTAGCGCCCTTGGAGACATTGTGCACTCCCTTCCGGCTGCTCATTTAATCAAAAGCAGGCTTCCGGATGCGAGGTTGACCTGGCTCGTCGAGGCACCTGGGGTGGAGCTACTGAAAAATAATCCCGCCGTCGATGAGATCGTCGTATTTCCAAAAGGAGCCTGGCTTTCCGAGATCGCGAATCCGGCAAAGTGGTGGTCGGTGGCTGCCCAGACCGGCCGCTTCGCGGCCGATCTCAGAGAACGAAGGTTCGACATGTCGGTGGACTTCCAGGGTCTTTTGAAGAGCGCCATCCCTGGTTACATGTCTGGTGCCAGATTGAGGGTCGGATTTGCCGGAACGAGAGAGTGCTCATCCGCCCTTTATTCCCACAGGCTGGACGTTGGCGACTATTTCGCCGATGCCGTGCATGTGGTCGAACACAACCTCGCCCTGGCACGCTTCGCCGTGGACGTTTTCGGTGGAACCGCCGGTGGGGCTGATGTCGAATCCGGTGCCGCCGCTTCTGATGCTTTTGCCGAAGCGAAATTTCCGCTTCCTCTTCCGGGCGAGGATACTGTCACCAGGGTCGATGCCCTTCTTGCCGGGACCGGCAGCGAGCTGGCGGTCCTGATCCCCGGTACCACCTGGGCTTCCAAGATCTGGCCCCGGGAGCGCTTCGTGGAGCTTTCTCTGATGCTCGAGAAAAAATACGGACTGACCAGCCTGCTTGTCGGGGGACCCTCGGAAAAAGAAGCCAACGAGCAGATCGTCCGGGCTCTCAGGGAAAGCAATCCGCAGTTTCCGGTGCTCGACCTGACCGGCAGGACATCTCTCACGGAGCTGATTGAGATCTACCGGCGCAGCAAGGTGGTGGTGGGTCTCGATACCGGTCCTCTCCATCTTGCTGCTGCCACCGAAATTCCCCTGGTGGTAGGGGTTTTCGGAAGCACGCCCTGGCGCCGCAACGGGCCTTTCGGCAGCCGGGCCCACAGCGTTTCCCTGGCTCTCGATTGCCAGCCCTGTTTCGAGAAAACCTGTCCCCTGGGGACCCTGGCTTGCCTGGAAGAGCTTTCCGCGGGCAGGGTAATGGAACGAGTCGAGGCACTTCTCTGAGAAAACAAAAAACAGGCCGGTGAGACCGGCCTGCCAGATGTTTTATTTCCCGAAAAATCAGGCGGGAGCGCAGACCTTTTCGCAGATCCACTCGTCCACATTACGCTTCCAGCTACCGGCAAGCTCTTTTTCATCGAAGAAGATGCCGATCTCCCGGGTGGCGCTTTCCGGACCGTCCGAGCCATGGACCACGTTGCGGCCGATCTCCACGGCGAGGTCGCCACGGATGGTGCCGGGTTGAGCCTTGGCCGGATCGGTGGCGCCTATGACATTGCGAGCCAGGCTGATGGCGTCCTTGCCTTCCCAGACCATGGCCACGATCGGACCGGAGGTGATGAACTCCACCAGACCGGCGAAAAATGGTTTGCCTTTGTGCTCGCCGTAATGCTCTTCGGCTTTCTCACGGGTCACCGTCATCAGTTTCATACCGACAAGTTTGAGACCACGTCTCTCGAAGCGCGAGACGATCTCACCGACCAGACCGCGCTGAACGCCGTCGGGCTTGATTGCTACGAAGGTTCTTTCTTGTGCCACCGCTCTTCTCCTGCATATATTTGAGATATTGGAAAGGAAAACAATAACCCAAAAGCAGGAAAACCGGCGTTTTGTTCACGGCAGCTTTATAAGTTTCGCAAAACGAGGATCCATCAAGCGCTTACCGCTTTCACCGAAGTCTATGTTGTAAAGCTCTTTCGAGCCTTCTCCCAGCACCGCTTCCACCTTGCCGGTGCCGAACTTGGCGTGCTGGACCGTGTCGCCGACTGACAACCTCTCGAAAGCTGGCTCTGCCTCGTGGCCTTCGGATTTCGAGCCGGAGCTTATCTGACTGCTCGAAACATCTCCCGGGCGCATAGCCAGACGAGGTTTGGGCGTCCCCGGGCGGACCGGTGAGGAGGGTCTGGACGGAGACGAAGAACGAGAAGGCGATGAAGGACGGGAAGCGCTGGAACCGGATCTGGAGCTCGAGCCGGATCTGTTATTAGAGCCGCTGGAGCCGCCGTAATAGTTGTTGCCGTAATTGCCGGAGCCCCGGCCGCCGGAGCTGCGTCCGTAACTACCGGAGCTGCCGGAGCCGCCGCCATAGCGGCCTTCATATTCATCCTGATAGCCTTCAGGACCCCCGGAGGACCAGCCGAAATCTTCGTACTGGCGGCTGGTCTCTTGTTTCTCCTGAGGATAATAGCCGGTGAGGAGCCCGGGCTTGATCTCGGACAGGAAACGACTGGCTATGGTGGCACTGGTCTGGAAGCCCGAGGCATTGGGACCGCCCCGGCTGAGCATGGTTCTTTTGCGAGCCCGGGTGACATAGAGCAGATCTTCCGCCCGGGTCACCCCCACATACATCAGACGTCTTTCCTCCTCCATGGCGGTGGGCTCGTCGAAGGAGCGGCTGTGCGGGAAAAGACCATCTTCGAGACCGATCATGAAGACCACCGGAAATTCCAGACCCTTGGCCGAGTGCAGGGTCATGAGCTTGATGGCTTCGTCCTCGAGCTCAACCTGATCGAGATCGCTCACAAGCGATATACGAGTGAGGAAGGAATCCAGATCAGGCTCGTCGGCAATCTCCTCGAACTCCTTTGCCACCGCCAGGAATTCCCGGACGTTTTCGATGCGGCCGTAAGCAAGCTCGTCCTTGTTGGAAATAGCCTGCTCTTCGAGCATCTCCATATATTTGGTGTCGGATAGAATCAGTTCGATTAGGCCCGACACGGCGTTGCGCTCTTTCTTCTGAGCCTGACTCTGCCAGCGTTCCAGGACCTGGTAGGCGAACTCTTTGAGAGCCGATACGGCTCTTGCCGAGAGGTTGCCGATGAACTGGGCGTCCCGGGCTGCTTCGATGGTGGATATCCCGCGGCTTCCGGCATATTCCGCTACCCGATCGAGAGTGGTCTTGCCCAGACCGCGTTTGGGGGTGTTGACCACACGGTTGAAAGCGATACCGTCCCTGGGGTTGAAGACCAGCTTCAAATACGCCACCATATCCTTGATCTCCTGGCGATCGTAGAATCTGGTGCCGCCCACGACCTTGTAAGGGATGTCGTTGCGGATCAATACTTCTTCTATGGAACGGCTCTGGGCATTGGTGCGATAAAGGATGACACAGTCGTTCAGATTGCGGCCCCGGGCCTTGAGTCGTTTGAGCTCCTCGACTACATAGAATGCCTCGTCGATCTCGTCCACGCCCTCGTAGTACTGGGCTTTGCCGCCCCGACCCTTGTTGCAGCGGAGAACTTTCTCGATTCGTTCGGTATTGTTCTCGATGATGCTGTTGGCGATATCGAGGATGGTGGAGGTGGAGCGGTAGTTGTCCTCGAGCTTGATCAGCCGGGCTCCTTTGTAGTCGCCCTGGAAGCCCAGGAAAATCCGGTAGTCGGCTTTGCGCCAGGAGTAGATGGACTGGTCGACATCGCCTACCACCAGCAGGCTGCGCTCTTCCCACTCGCTCTCGGCTTGCTCCATGAATGTCAGAAGCCGGATCATCTCGTACTGGACTTTGTTGGTGTCCTGGAATTCGTCCACCAGCACATGGGCGAACCTGTCCCTGAGGCGCTGTCTCACCTCCGGGCTTTTTTTAAGTAGATCGCAGAAAATCAGGAGCAGATCGTCGAAGTCCAGGGCATTATTGTGGGCGAGCTCCGCCTGGTAGGCCTTGAAGATCTGGGCCAGCCTGGTCTCCCTGTAGGTGGTGGCTTCGCTGGCATAGAGCTCGTAAGAGTAGCCGTCGTTCTTGAGGGCGGAGACGGCATTCTTCATCTCTTTGGGGTTGAAGACCTTTTCATCGAGGTCGAGCTTTTTGATCTGACCTTTCATTATGTTGTTGCTGTCGGTCTCGTCATAGATGACGAAGTTCGAGGTCCAGCGCCAGCCTTCCTTGGTTGTGTAGTTCTCGATCTCGCGTCTGAGGATCCGGGCGCAGATGCTGTGGAAAGTTCCGATAGTCAGGTGTCTGCCGGTTTCTTTACCGACAATGGTCTCCACCCGACCTTTCATCTCCTGGGCTGCTTTGTTG
>JAGQHH010000225.1 GCA_020431945.1 Cyanobacteria bacterium HKST-UBA02
TACCGAGTCCGAGAGCACGATCACGGCAGCCCGCACTGGTTTTTCCATGTCCGGCTTGAAATCGGACTTGCCGCCTGTCTTTTCCAGCAGCGTCACGCCTTCGATCTCGGCTATATCATCGAGCATCTTCACCATGTCATAGATTGTCAGGGCGGCTACCGATGCGGCCACCAGGGCTTCCATCTCGACGCCGGTCTTGTGGGTGACCTTGACTGTGGTTTCGATGGTTATCGAGTCTTCGTCGAGGTGAAAGTCCACGCCTACGAAGTCCAGGCTGAGCTGATGGCAATAAGGGATTATCTGGCTGGTGTTCTTGGCTGCCTGAACCGCCGCCACTTTAGCGACTTCCAGGGGAATGCCCTTGGGTATCTCCTGGTTCTTGATCTTCTCGATGGTGCTCGTGCTGGTGCGGAGCAGAGCACGGGCTCTTGCAGTTCGGAAAGACGGCACTTTGCTGGAGATGTCTCTCATCTGTCTGTTTATCCTCCGATCTCGATCATGGCGCGATTGTCAGCGGCGGCAATCTCCTCGGCTGGAGGGTGGGCTTCGGGTTTCTGTGCAAGGGCCTCCAGGATCATCGCTTCAATTTCCTCGTTGGTGGCTCCCTGCCGAATCCTATCTTTCATGTTGAGCTCGGCCGGGTAGAAGAGGCAGGATTTGATCGAGCCGTCGGCTGTCAGGCGCAGCCTGTTGCAGGTACTGCAGAAGCTGTCAGACATCGAGCTGACGAAGCTTACTGTACCAGTTGCTCCGGCGACGGCGAAATCCTTTGCAACAGCCGAGGTTTCGCTTGCAAGGGGACTCAAGCTGTAGCGGCTCTCGATGGTCTCGATCATCTGTCTGTAGGTGATCACCCGATCGATTTTCCAGTCGTTGTTCTTGAACGGCATGAACTCGATGAAGCGGACATTGATCCGTCTGTCCTCGGTGAGAGCTACGAAATCCAGGATCTCGTCGTCATTGACACCGGCAATCATTACGACATTCAGTTTGAGGCTGTCGAAGTCCAGGCGCAGTGCTTCTTCGAGCCCGGCCATAACGCGATGGTGCTCGTCTCGACCGGTGATCTTGAGAAAGCGCTCCGGCCTGAGGCTGTCCAGGCTGATGTTCAGATGAGAGAGTCCGGCGCTTTTGATCCGCCCGGCATGCTCGCTGAGCAGAGCGGCATTCGTCGTCATGGCCAGGACGTCAAGCCCTTCGATGCGGCGGAGGCTGGCGATCAGGACATGGAGGTCGCGACGCATGAGGGGCTCACCGCCGGTGAGGCGGATCTTGTCGATTCCCATGCTGACGAAAACGCGGCAAACGCGCTCCAACTCCTCGAAGGTGAGAAGCTCGGCACGGTCTTTCCAGACCAGCCCTTCAGCGGGCATGCAGTAAAAACAGCGGAGGTTGCACCTGTCGGTGACAGAGATGCGCAGATAGCTGTGCTTGCGTCCGTAGTTGTCGATTAGCTTATGCATGAATGCTGAGAGCAATTTACCCAGGTGTGACTGCCGTCCTCGTAGGTTTCTCGTTTCCAGATAGGCAGCCTGTGCTTGATCTCGTCGATGATATAGCGACAGGCTGCAAATGCTGCGTCCCGGTGCTCGGCGGTGACCGCCACATAGACTGCCAGGTCGCCTATACCCAGGAGTCCTGTTCGGTGCGTTGCCCGGGCATCGATGAGAGCGAATCTCTCTCTGGCTTCATCGATGATACGCCGGCCTTCTATGATCGCCATATCTTCGTAGGCTTCGTATTCCAGGCTGGTAACTGTCTTCCCTTCGTTCTTGATTCTTACCCAGCCCTCGAAAGTAGCCAGGGCGCCGGCTCGTGCGTCAGCCAGGGCGAGGCGCTCCTGACCGGGCTCTATGAAGCTGTCCGATAACCTGAACATCTAGCCTCCTGCCACCGGCGGGATGAAAACAACCAGATCACCGTCTTTCAAAACTTCCTGCCAGTCGGTCATGGTGTTGTTGACCGCCACTCCCAGGCGGTGGCGATCGAGGCTCAGTCCGTGTCTTTCCGCAAGTTCCTGGTAGAGGTCCGCAGCAGTCTCGGCTCCGCTCTCTAAGGTTTCGGCAGCCAGTCCACGCTCTTCTTTGAGTATGGCGAAATACCGGATGCTCAAGTTTTTCCGCCTGCCGGCCAGCATGGAATAAGCCTCGATCTCGATGTCAACAGTCGATGATTTTGGCACAGTAGACTGATTTTGTCATTACATAGATGGAAGTCTGCTAATATCCTCGGGTACAACTTATACAGTTGTCAGAGGCGATCTTGAGTGAAGAAAGTGACGAATTCGCCCGACGAGTTGAAACTCGGATCTTTGCTGTCTCACTTCGGAGTGGTTTCGGAGCAGGACGTCAGGCGCGGTCTGGTTCTTTCCAAGCACACCGGGCTTCCTCTGGGGAAGTGTCTGGTGATGCTCGATATCACCGTGCCGGAAGTCGTGCGTGCTGCTGTCGAGGCGCAGTCCATGCTGAAGGACAGCCTCATCGACATGGAATCCGCCAGCGAGGCCATGGGGGTGGTCCAGCGAAAAAAGTGGACTCTTCCCGATGCTCTCATCGTCCTGGGGGTGGACGCCTACGCCAGCCGTGGAACCAGGCTGGGCGAACTACTGGCCTCTTCGCAGCATCTCACTGCCGAGCAGCTCGATATTGCGCTTAGAGCAAGCGACACTTCCGGGCTGCCTCTCGGGCGAGTTCTGATACTCCTGGACAAGCTCAATGCCAGCTCTCTCAGTCTGGCTCTGGAGCTTCAGCATGATGTTCGGGCCGGCAAGGTCGAGCGGGGCAGCGCCGTGGATCGTCTCAAGCAGGAGAAGCCCGAGCCGGGCGGTTCCGTCAGCGCCGAGGACGCCAAGAAAATCAAGGTCGGTGAGCTTCTCGTATCGGCTTCTGTCCTGAGCGAGGCCGAGGTTCTCTCGGCGGTCCAGATGGCGAAGGCCAACGACAAGATGGTGGGCGAAGTGCTTATCGAGATGGGCTGGCTTACCGAAGAATTGTTGACGGTATCCCTCCGTCTCCAGGAGATGATCTGGTCCGGCGGGGTGTCGGCCAAGCGCGCTTCCCGGTCCTTGCAGCAGATCTGCAGTTCCGGTCTCAATCCCGACGAGAGCCTGAAAGAGCTGGGTCTGGCTCCTTCATCGCTTCAGAAAGACCTGACCTATTGCGATTTTCTGCGCCTGAGCGGCTACCTGAGCCGGGATGCCATGAAAAACATTATCAGGGACATCATGAGCAGTCCCGAGATGGTGGCGCTGGTGATGCGGCATGCCAGGAGCTCTGGAGAGATGTCCTCCAATTATCTGAAAGAGGCGATCAAGCTCAGTTTTCGTGATTCGGAGCTGCTCGCCAGGCTGATCAAAGAAGTCAGACCGAAGGATGCTTATTTGATGGATTCGGGGCTCATCATGCATGAGCTCCTCAAAAACGGCAAGCTGACCCTCGACCAGGCGCTCATCAACTTCACAATCAGGCGAAACGGTCTGGAAGTCAAATAAGCGCCGCAATAGGAGCTGAAGATGACAGAAAGCAAAAGCAGAGCACCTTTCGGAACCTGGAAATCGCCGGTGCAGGCCGGTGATATCGCCAGTGGTACCATACGTCTCGGTCAGGTTTTTGTCGACACTGCCGCCGGGTCCGAAGGAGAGCCGGAGAATAGCGCGATTTACTGGCTGGAAGGCAGGCCGAGCGAGGGCGGTCGTACCGTGATCGTTCGTGCCGGAGAAGGCGGTGATCCGGAAGACCTCCTGCCCGCCCCCTTCGATGCGCGCAGCCTTGTCCATGAATATGGCGGCGCCGCCATGGTGGTGCACCGCTCGAAGATTTATTTCGTCAACTACAAAGACCAGCGGCTCTACCTGCTCGAGAAGGGCGCCGAGCCCCGGGCGATCACGCCCGATGGACCCTGGCGATACGCCGACATGGCTGTATCCGGGGACGGCAGATATATCGTCTGTGTCTTGGAAGAGCATGTAGAGGAAGCCAAAGAGCCGGAGAACAAGCTTGCTGTCATCGATCTCGAGGGGGGCTCTCCCGAGCCCCGCACCATAGCCCATGGTCATGATTTCTACGCCTGCCCTCGCTTTTCTCCGGGAGGCCATGGGCTCGTCTATCTCGCCTGGGATCATCCGAACATGCCCTGGGACGGCACTTATCTCTATAGTGCCTCGATTGGTGCTGATTTCACCCTGGAGGAGCCCCGGCTCATCGCGGGAGAAGGCGGTGAGGAGTCGGTTTTTCAGCCGTCCTATTCACCTTCGGGAGTGCTTCACTTCGTTTCGGATCGCGATGGTTTCTGGAATCTCTTTCGTCTCGATGAAGATCAGTCAGTCCGGTCGGTGAAGGTACTTCCGGATCTGGCCCGTCGCGAATTCGGCATGCCCCTCTGGGTCTTTGGCATGTCTACGTATGCATTTCTTGCCGACGGCAGTATTGTAGTAGCCAGCAATGATCTGGGGGTCTGGCATCTCGGCTTGATCAGCGGGAAGGATGGAAGTTATATTGAATTCGGCCGGAGCGACGGCAGCGCCCGGGCATATACCGAATTCGCCTATGTCGTGAGTAACGGCGCCTCGACAGCCATGCTCGCGGGCTCGCCGGTGTCTCCTATGGCGGTAGTCTCGCTCGATCCGGGCTCGGGAGCATTCACGGTCCTGAGGCAGAATACGACTATCGAGCTCGATCCTGGCTATATGTCCCGTCCTGAGGTGATCGAATTTCCGACCACTGGGGGAAAGGCCGCCTATGCTTTCTACTATCCGCCTCTGAACAAGGATTTCGAAGGCGAGGCCGGCGAGCTCCCGCCCCTTCTGGTAAAGAGCCACGGCGGTCCCACCGGATCGACTTCCACTACCCTCAATCTCGCCTACCAGTACTGGACGAGCCGTGGTTTCGCCGTCGTCGATGTCAACTATGGCGGAAGCACAGGCTATGGGCGGGAGTATATGAAGCGTCTGGAAGGCAACTGGGGTGTGGTGGATGTAGACGACTGCGAGAATGCTGCACTGTATCTGGTGCGAGAGGGGAAGGTGGATGGTGAGCGCCTGGCAATCACCGGCGGCAGCGCCGGTGGCTATACTACGCTCTGTGTCCTCACTTTCAAGGATTCGTTCAAGGCCGGCGCCAGCCATTTCGGTATCGGTGATTTAGAATCCCTGGCCCTGGAGACCCACAAATTCGAGTCTCGCTATGGCGACAGGCTGGTAGGTCCCTATCCGGAGCGCAAGGACCTGTACTACGAGCGCTCGCCGATCAATTTTACCGATCGCCTGAGCTGCCCTCTGATCATTTTTCAGGGGCTCGAAGACAAAGTGGTGCCGCCCAGCCAGGCTGAAGCCATGGTGAAAGCTCTCCGGGAAAAGAAGCTACCGGTGGCTTATATAGCTTATGAAGGCGAGCAGCACGGATTCAGAAAGGCTGCCAATATAAAACGAACTCTCGAGGCGGAATTCTATTTCTACTGCCGGATTTTCGGTATCCAGCCTGCGGACAAGATCGAGCCTGTGCCTATCGACAATCTCAAAGCCGGAGCGCCTGCTTGAGTGGGCGACATTGTATCCGGTTTGCCCGACCGCTACGAGATCCTCGAGACTTTCGGCGAGGGCGGAATGGGAGTCGTTTATCGAGCTATCGATACGGCTTTGAAAAAAGAGGTGGCGATCAAAGCTCTGAAAGCGGGAAGCGAGGCGGAGCTCGCCGCGCGCTTTCAGAGGGAAGCCCAGACATTGAGCCGGCTCAATCACAGGAATGTTGTCGGGGTCCTGGATTTCGGTCTCAACGACGGCGGAATGCCCTATATGGTTATGGATTTCGTAGCCGGTCGGACCCTGGCCAGCATTCTGGATGAAGAAGGTCCTCTGCCCCTGGAAAAGGTGGCATCGATCATGAGCCAGCTCTGTGATGGTCTTGCGGCAGCCCATCGTCAGGGAGTGGTTCATCGCGATCTGAAGCCGGCTAACGTGATTGTCGGTGAAGACGGCGAGAGCGTCACGATTGTGGATTTCGGCCTGGCTCGTTTCGTCGAGGGCGCCGGTCAGAGCGCTACCCTTACCCGCCCTGGAACGGTGATGGGTAGCCCGTTCTATATGAGTCCCGAGCAGGCATCGGGCGCCGAGGCGGATGCCCGTTCGGACATCTATTCGCTCGGCTGTATCTTATTCAAGATGCTTACCGGCAGTGAGCCTTTCCGGGGAGAGACTGCAGTCGAGACCTTGATGATCAAGAGCAAGTCCACGCCACCTGAGCTTTCTTCTTTCACCGACCGGGATTTGCCGGCTGGCCTCGATGCCGTCATCGAGGGGTGTCTCGCTCTTTCTCCCGGGGATCGATTCGGCACGGTGGAGGAGCTCGATGTAAAGCTTTCCGAGGCTCTGGGAGAGCAAGAGCCTGGTCCCGAGGAGTATGAGAATCGCGTGAGCGCACCGGGTCGAGGCGGGCGCTTTTCAGGTCCGGCTATTTTGTTGGTCGTTTCGGGACTTCTCCTCTTCGCCTTTGCTATCCGGTATTTCAGCTATTCGTCCGAGCATGGGGCGTCGTCGACGCGTGTTCACCGATCCGGAGATAGCGATAATCTGGGCACCATGCTCGAAAAAGTTCAAGAACTGAAGAGCGGATACAATCTGGACCGAAAACTGGACGGAGCGAGCTTAGAGGACATTCCAGGTGGATTGCGGGTGCATCTGGCGGAGAATCATCATCTAGAGGGGCTTCCGGATAGACTTGCGCGACTGGAGTTGAGCGAGTCGAAAGTTTCGAGCGAAGGATTCGATCACCTTAGGAACAGAGGAATCAAATCCCTCAAGATATGGGAGTCCGGAACCATCGATCTGAAGGCGGCCAGGTCAATAGCTCACCTGGACACCCTGGAGAATCTGGAATTCGATTCCTGCAGCAATTTGAAAGATGAGGTCCTGGCTCCACTTGTCTCACTGCCCCGGCTGAAGCGTTTGAGCGTGACTAACTGTAGCGGTATCGATAACGGTATCGTGAAATATCTCGCCGCCATGCCGGTTCTCGAGAGTCTGGATATCTCCGGGACGTCTTTCGCCCCGGCGAGTCTTCCTGGTCTGGCGGCGGTAAAACGGCTCTCTACCCTGAGTGTCGCTCGCTTGAATCTTGGCGACGAGCAGATGCACCTTCTGACCGGGCTCCCGGTGAAAGTACTGGTGGTCTCTTCCAATCATGCTCTCACCGGGGGTGGCATCGGCACTCTGGCGCATAATCCGAGTTTGAGACAGATCGATCTGCGCCACTGCCAGAATGTAACTGCCGAGCAATTGCGGGCTCTCAGAAAGGAATTCCCGGGAATTAACTTCGTGATCGAGAGCCAGAATGAGAATCGGCTGAATTCGGAGACTTTCTGAAATGGGCGGAGACCATGCCTTTCCGGGAGATCTGCCGGATCGATATGTGATCGAGCAGAAGCTCGGGGAAGGTGGCATGGGCATCGTTTTCAGGGCGAGAGATGGTGTTCTGGATAAGACGGTAGCCATCAAGGTACTTGCCCTGGAAAGCGACCCGGCGATTCTCGGTCGCTTTCAACGCGAGGCTCAGATGGCTTCCCGGCTCAACCATCCGAATGTCGTGCAGATACTGGACTTCGGAGTCTCCTCCTCGAACCGTCCGTATATGGTCATGGAATTCATAGAAGGCGAGAGTCTCGATGCCCTGTTGGCAAAGCGGGGCAGGTTGTCTCTTTCCGAGGCTCTACCTTTGCTGATTCAGATCGGGCTGGGGTTGGACCACGCACATGGAAGAGGTGTCCTGCACAGGGATCTGAAGCCGGGCAATGTGGTGGTGATTCAATCTGAGACCGGAGAGACCGTGGCGAAGCTTCTGGATTTCGGGATTGCCAGACCCGAGGATCATGATCAATCAAATGGCCTCAAGACTCTTACTAGAACCGGTGCGATTGTCGGAAGTCCTCTGTATATGAGTCCGGAGCAGGCGGGGTCCCGGGATCTAGACCGGCGCTCGGATATCTATTCCTTCGGTTGTCTGATGTTCAAGGTTCTGACCGGCGATGTTCCCCTGAGAGGCGAATCCGCCATGGAGACGATTGCTATGAAAACCAGCAGCGAAGCTCCGACCCTTGCGTCGGCTGGCTATGCGGAGACTGCCGACGTCGAAAACGTAGTTGCCGGCTGTCTTGCCCTGAATCCGGAGGATCGGTATCAGGATGCCTCGGCTATGCTGGCGGATCTTGAGCGGCTTGGGACGGATGCAAGCCAGGACTCAGTCGATGATGACCGGTGGGATGCTTTCGCTGCCGAGAAGGCGCGGTCCGGATGGCTACCCTTTGCCCTCATGGGAGTGGTGGTCGCATGCGGTCTTCTGGTGGTATTTATGGTGCCATCTTTGTTTCGAGCGCTGGATAGAGAAACGGAGGAAAGACCGGGTAACTTCCACAATATCGCCAGTACCGGAACAGGCACCTATAAGTGTGAGCACAATACCACCGATGCTGACCTGGAGGCTTTTCTCGAACGTCCTGAAGCTCGAAGCATGAAGTCTCTGCTTCTCGAAGGGGCTGCCGTGGAAGGGAAAGGCCTCGGCAAGATAAGGAGTAAATCGTTCAGAAAGTTGCGGGTAAAGGACTCTGTGCTTTTCAGAGATGAATCCCTGAAGTATATCGCCGGTCTCCAGAATCTCCAGGAGCTACGGCTCGAGTCCTGCCTTCATATCACCTCGGAAGGGCTTCGCTCCCTGTCCGGACTGCCGAAGCTGCGTATTCTCGCTCTGGACAACTGTCCGGGCATCGATAACCGGGCTATTGCAATCCTTCGTGATTTCAAAGCTCTCGAGGATCTGCTCATCCCCGGCACCAGGGTAACCGGAAAGGGTCTGGCGATGCTGCCTCGCCGCATTCATTTCAAACAACTCAGTCTCGCTGATCTCGGATTGGACGATCGGGATCTGAATTCTCTCGATGGCCTGGCGATCGATAGCCCCAATCTCTCAGGCAACACCCTGACTGCGGCCGGTGTTCGAAGGTTCATGAAGGCACATCGACTGGTTGAGATCGGTCTGAAGGGAATGCTATTCGACCATGGTGCAGCCAGACAGCTCAGCATCGAATTTCCTGATGTAGCGTTTCATCTCGATGAAGGGAATCTTCGTAATGGCGAGCCGGTGAAAGAGAAAGGGCCATGAGCGGATCCGAGAGACTCGAGAGAGCACAGCTGCCGGATCGATATGTGATCGAGCAGAAGCTCGGGGAAGGTGGCATGGGCATCGTTTTCAAGGCCAGAGATACCATGCTCGACAAGACTGTGGCAGTGAAGGTCATGATTCATGGTGCTGACGCCGCTTCGCAAGCGCGTTTCCAGCGGGAGGCCCAGATGGCTTCCCGACTCAATCATCCTAATATCATCCAGGTCCTCGACTTTGGTATTACCGAAGAGGATTGTCCTTTCATGGTCATGGAGTATGTCGGCGGCAAGACCCTCGCCGAGTTGATCGAAGAGCGGGGGCGGCTCTCGCTTTCGGAGAGCATGGCAGTTTTCCTGCAGATCGTGCAGGCTCTCTCTCATGCTCATGGCCAGGGTGTTCTGCATCGCGATTTGAAACCCCAGAATGTGCTTCTGACTGACGGCGAGGACGAAGATCCGCGGGTCAAGCTGGTGGATTTCGGGCTGGCGAAGCCTGTGACCGATGAAGGACTCTCGACCCTGACCAGGGAAGGAGCCGTCGTTGGAAGCCCGCTCTATATGAGCCCCGAGCAGGCAAAATCGGACGATCTGGACGAGCGCTCGGATCTATACAGCTTCGGATGCTTGATGTACGAAGCACTTACCGGTGCGGTACCCATAAAGGGCGCGACGGCGCTCGAGACAGTTTCTCTGAAAGCGGTACGCAAGGCTCCGACCCTTGTGGATGCGGGCTTCGACTATGGTGAGACCCTGGAGAAAATCGTGGCAACCTGTCTCGCGATCGATCCGGAGGACCGTTTTGCCAGCTCCGATAAGCTTGCCGAGGCTCTCAGCGCTTGTCAGTCCGGCGCTGCGGCTGAGACGGCTGAAAGTGGCGATTCCTCTTCTTCCGAGGAGTCAGGGCTGAGACCGGGAAAGCGTTTCCTGCCAGCGCTCATTACCGGCCTGGTATTGGCCGGTCTGTCTCTTCTCGTTCTTCTCTACCTTTCTGCTTCGAAGATTCCAGAACCGGTTTCTGAACGGGCCCCGGAATCCGGTACAGAGCCCGGTACAGAGTCCGGGCAGTTCTCATTGTTCGATTTTGGTGGACACAAGATCATGGAAGACAGGGAAGGGATCTTTCGCTGCCAGCTCGCCGTCAATGACGCTGATCTGGAGGCTTTTGCCAGTAGCGAGGAGGCTAGCAAGCTCGAGACTCTCGTGGTTCAGAGCGATGGTGTCATGGGACCGGGTCTCGCCAGTTTGAAGGATCTGCCTATCGTCAGGCTCGAATTCGAGTATCCGCTGAAGAGCCCGGACGAGGCCATGAAGTATGTCTCGGAAATCAAAGGTCTGACAACGCTGAGGCTGGATGGTTGTTTTACCCTCTCCAGCAAGGGCTTGAAACACCTGGCGAAGCTGCCGAATTTGACCTATCTGTCCCTGGAGAACAGTGGGCTCATCGACGATGATTCGATACCAATCATCAATACATTTCCGAAACTGAAAGACCTGCTCATACCGCGCACCAATGTCCGAGCCCGGGGGCTTTCGTTGCTGGATCGCAACCGCCACTACGATCAGTTGTCTCTGACCGCCAACAAGCTCACGGATCGGGATCTTGACTCTCTTGCCGGTCTCGATATCAGTAGCCCCAATCTCTCCATCAATCCGGATCTGACTCCTGCCGGAGTGCGTAAGTTCATGAAAGGACGCAAGCTCGTCGAGATCACTCTGAAAGACCTGCCCTGGAAACAGCAGGATTTCATCGAGCTCAGCAAGGACTATCCTGAGGTGTTGATTCATACTCGAGAGACTGTTCAGGACGGAGAATTGCTCAAATCCATCTCAAGAAATTATCGGAGCGGAATTGAGCAGAAATAGACGAAAATTACTCAGTGTCCGATGCTTTTGATGTTGTTCCAGATGCTTTTGACTTTGCCGCGCACTTCCTGGAACTTGCGGCGATTGTGCGTGTACGATTTGCGGGCTTCGCGCCCATAGGTTCTGACGTCACTGGCGGAGACCGTTCTGGAGGTTGCCGGCGGTGCTTGAGTCGAGACTGCCGGTGTTGCAGCTGGCGCTGGAGTCTGGCTGGTCGGAGCTTGTCTGAGCGGTGGTGCTACAGGTGGTACAGGGCTCGTGTCTTGCCGTTGACTTCTGCTCGGATGGCTGACGGGCTTGGTCTGGTGGCTGCTCGATAAAGCGGAGCGATGCGGAGCGGGAGTGGGAGTGGCTTTGTCGGCATTTTCGCTTTGCTTCTTGAGCATGGCTGATTCCATGGCATCGACGGTGGAATGCCGGGCTGTCCCCAGGGCCGGCTCAGGCAAGGCATCTTTGTCCTGGGACTTCTGGCTTCCCATGGTTTGAGTCGAGCCTGGAGCGTCAGCGGTTTTCTTGTCGGGGTTGAAAGTGCTCGAAACGGCGAAAGCCAGTGCTGCGCAAGTCGCAATGAGAATCGCTCCGGCGCCGGCCGCCAGGGCCGGGTTGGCTTTCAGGGTGTCCGGAAGTCCAGGTTTGTGGACTTGAATCGTACCGGTGTCCTGCCGGTTCACTGTTTCCTGTGTGGTTCCGGTTTCCTGTGCATCGGGCTCGGGGTCCTGGTCCTGGTCGATTGCACCGGTCACCGTCGTGCGTTCCACCGGAGCGGCGAGCTCTGGCTGTCCCAGCGTGGTCGCCTCGATCTGGGGAATTGCCGAGGTGACCGTGGAGCTGGTGATAGTGACGCCGAGAAGGGAGCCTGCCGAAGCCAGCCTAACCTTCAGTTCGCTCATGGAGCTTGGACGGTCGTATGGGCTTATGGACAGACAAGCCATGATCAGCTCTTCCAGTGGGTGGCAGTCGGTAAGGTCCGGTGCTACCTCGAGAAATGGTCTGGGAGTTTCCGTAGTCTTCGCGTATATGGTTTCGTATATGGTGCTGCACAGAAATGGAGGACTGCCGGTGATCGACTCGTACATAATCGCTCCGAGGGCATAGATATCCGAGCGCTGGTCTATGCTTTTCCCGGTGCACTGCTCCGGGCTCATATAAATGGGGCTGCCCAGGACTTCGCCTTTCTGGGTGAGCATTACCGATTCATTTACCGATTTGGCTATACCGAAGTCCAGGACCTTGACGAAGTCCTTTTCGACGGTATCGGTAAGCATGATGTTGTGTGGTTTGAGGTCCCTGTGGATGACGCCATTCTCGTGGGCGAAGGCCATGGCGTCGGCGATTCTCGCGAAGATTGGCAGACCTCGCTCAGCGGTCAGTCGCCCCTGCTCCTTCAGAAGGTCTTTGAGGGTATGCCCCTGGATGTATTCCATGACGATGAAGGGCTGCCCGTCGTCGCTCACGCCGAAATCGAAGATTGTGGCGATGCTGGGGTGTTGCAGGCTGCCCATGGCGGTTGCTTCGCGTCTGATTCGCTTGATGCCGATCTCGTCGCTGGCCACCTGGGGGGAAAGGAGCTTTATCGCCACGTCCCGATTCATGATCTCGTGTCTCGCCTTGAACACGAAGCCCATCCCTCCCCGACCGACGGGCTCGACAATGCGATAGACGCCGATGGTCTTACCTATCAGCGGGTGGGGTCTGGATTCGGAGAATTGATTGCTGTCTGAGGGCATAGCTGTCCATTCGAGTCTCTAAGTTATATCTGCCCCGGATTCGAGCCTCCGTAAATCTTGACTACTATGAATCGATCGAGATATCACTCCTCGGGGTGATAGGGGCTGCCCCCTCTAAGATTCAATAAGTGTAATGAGTCCTTTGTTTGTATTTATAAGCCCCGGAGATCTGTTGTAGATCCGGTGTATCTATCCTGTTTATCCGTGGCAGATCCACTGGTGGTGCAACCGCCTGTGGTGTGCACCTGGTGACTGGTTCGGGTTCGTGTATGATTGAGCCGGGGCGGCTTACCGCCTCCTGTAATCCGGCGAATATTGAGGGTTGAGTATTGGATAAGAAGACATCAGGAAACAGCACCGGTGGATCTGGTACTGAAGGCGGTGACGATAGCCGGAATGTCTTTCAGCTCCGTATGGATCTGGACCTGCAGGCCGAGCGTTTCGAAAGAGAGATTTCGGAAAATGAGAACGAGAGCACCGGTCTGGACTTGTTCGAGAGCGAGTCGGAGCCTGAATTCGATCTGGAGGAGCTGATTGATGAAGTCCTCAATCTCGACTTCGAGCCCGGCAGGCAGGATGAAAAAGAGCTCCTCTCTTTCGCGGTGCCTGAAGAGCCTGTCAGTGTCGAGACGGTGGAAAGTCCTCAGGAAATCTCTTTCGATCCCGAGATCTTCGACCTGATCATCGATGCCCGGCCCCCTTCCGACCCTGCCGAGCCTGTTCTGGTCGAGCTGCCGGAAGAAGAGGGTTTTTCTCTTCCGCCGGCGATCTTTCAGTTCCGGGCCGAGGATGAGCCCGCACCCGAAATGGAGCTCGAACCAGAGCTCGAACTCGAAGCAGAAGCCGAGTCCGAGGCAGAATCTGCAACCGAAATCGAAACCGAGTCTGAGCCCGGGCTCGAGCCTGTTTCGCTGGAGAGTGAGATTCAACCTCCCCCTGCTCTGCCGCAACCGGAAAGCTATCTGCCACCGGTGATGGAGAGCGAAGCCCTGGCTGAAGACTTCTTTGCTCGGGCTGCTGAGATGGACATCTCCTGCGGGCTCGAGGATGAGGATGCGGCTCCTGTTCTTCTCCGGCGCTCCAGCTCCACGGATATCACCGGTGAGGCTGGTGGTTGCGAGTTTATGCAGCCGGCGTCTTTTTCGGACAACATGGCAATTTTCCTGGCTCTTTTCGCTCAGCGTTTTGCAAGCCGGATTAAGAAAAGCAGCAAAGGTGACTGGCATGAGACCAGCCGCTTTCACTATTTGAGCGATGATGAGATCGTCGAGGCTATCGCTGGCCAATCCAGTTTCCAGCGAGCGGTGAGTGCCGATACCACCACGGGCTACCTTGCCCTGACTATTGATGAAGGCAGTTTCTATCGCAGCGAAGACGGTCTCGCTCGGATCCGGTCCTGTCTCTCCGCTGCCGGTCTGGGCGATTGCCGGATGTATAAGGCCAGTGATTCGGAGCAGTGGCAGATTGTTGTCTTCTTCATTCGTCCGGTTTCCACCAGCAAGGTCCGCCAGGCTCTCGATTCCTGGATGAGACGCAATGGCATCGTCCCGGGAACCGCCGGTGTCGATCTGGTCCCGAATGCCTCTGTTTTTCCCCTTCCTCTCCAGCCCGGCTTTTGTTTCCTGAACGACAACGGGCAGGTCATAGCCCAGCGTGATGAGATCTCGCTCGAGGCGGCTCTGGCGCTATTTATCGCCGATATCGGACGCACGGTGATCAATGGCAGCAAGTTGCTTGGACGCCTCGAAGTGCTCAATGCCGCACTGCGAGCGCCGAAGGTTTCCTGATCGGTTCAAGAGAAACCCGGAGCGGAAGCAATTCTTTTTAAGCTTATCGGCAACGGTTAGCAATTAGCTATATACATGCTATAACTCTGTTTGAGGTAGCCAATAGCCCTTCGGCAATTGATGGAAGTTCGAGTGAACCACCGAAAAGCAGTTTTAGCTTTGATCATCGCGGCAACCGTGAGTGGTTGCACGACCAGGGCTGAACGTCACGGGCACTACGTGCGGCAGACCTCCCAGGCGATGATCAACGAAGCTTACAAGTATGTCCGGGAGCATAAGTACGAAGAGGCTCTGGAGGTCTATAAGAGAGCTGTGGAGCTCGATCCGACCAACGACAACATTTATGTCTACAGAGGCTCCGTTTACCTCACCCTCAATGATTCGGACCGTGCCATTGCCGAGAGCAACAAAGCTCTGGAGCTCAATGATCGGAACGAGTTCGCTTATGTCAATCGGGCTGAGGCATTCATCAACAAGAAGAAGTTCGATGAAGCGATAGCCGATTGCAACCGGGCTCTGGACGTGAATCCTGATTTTTACCCGGCCCTGGGCAAGCGTGGCGTGGCCAGATATCACGTCGGCGAGATCAAGGACGCGATCCGGGATCTGACTGTGTCGATTCACAAGTTTCCCGCCGAGCAGGCAGCTTACCTGTACTATGTGCGGAGCAAATGCTACGACTCTCTGGACAAGGGCATTCTGGCCAGTGATGATCTGGAGAAGTCCAGAGAGCTCGGCTATCAGCCCAGGGCTGACAGAATCTACTGATATTTTGCCGGTGAATTTCCCGCTCATGAGCGGGAATTTTTCATGCCTTTGGTTGATATCTTGATCGGCTCGCGGTAGAAGTCAGGATGAACGAGCTCGCTCAGTTGCTGAGCAGTCGGATCGCCCGAAAGCCTCTTGGGATCTGTCTTCCTCCTTGCTAGCGGAGCCTCGCGAAGACAATAAAGAAACTGTTTAGATCACAAGTGGTGCCAGTTTTCAGCAGGTGCGTATTTTCGGGGTAGGTGTGATTCGGGCAAGTTGCCTGAATCAGAGTCGTTTTCATGGTGCCCCAAAATTCTCATTGCCGGGCCTTGATTCGAGGATGCATATACAAATAGATTTGAGGCCTATTTTGTTTGTTTCTCTCTCGGATACCAAGGCATCTCTAAGACTTAAAAGAAAGGCCCACGCAAGCGCTTAACTCCTCCTTCTGGAAGGCAGTACTTGCACGCCCGTGTGTCTATCTCCTTTCGCACGACGCCCTGTCGGTGTCGGCTCCGAGCAAAGGGAACCCTTCCCTGAAATGACAGCCGCTTTGAAAAGCGCTGCCGTGTACTTTGCATCGCACGTTGCATGGCGGCAGCATCCGCTTTGTCAACGCAGGTAGACACCTCCCGGTGTCCACCCACTTGCTCAACAGGAGAACAACTATGTTGGAATGGCTGATCGTCGGTGGTGGCATTCACGGTACTTACCTGGCCAACCTCCTGATTCAACGCTTCAAGATTCCGCATGACCGTCTGATGATTGTCGACCCTCACGATTCTCCGTGTCAGAGCTGGAAGGTTCTGACCGAGCGTACGGGCATGGTCTTCCTCCGGTCGACCATGGAGCGACATCTGGACGTCGACCCGGATTCGCTGAAGAAGTTTCTTGCAAGCGACACTTCTTGCCCCGAACCGAAGACTCTCGGTGACGGCCTGAAGCCTTCGCTCGCTCTGTTCAACGCTCACATCGACCACGTCATCGACAAGGCGGAGCTCCACAAGAGCTACCGTGTCGGTCGTGTGAAGGGCATCACCGTTCGCTCGCGTCACATCGTGGCGCACACCAGCTTCGGTGATGTGAAGACCCGGCGTGTCATCCTGGCGATGTCTCCCACCGAGAACCCCGAGGTTCCTGCCTGGGCTCACGCTCTGCAGGAGAAGGGTCTCCCGGTTCGACACGTCTTCGATGAGACGTTCACTCGTCGCTCCATCGCGCCGGGATTCACCTACGCCATCGTGGGTCGTGGTCTGACGGCTGCTCAGGTGGCTCTCATCGCCGCCGAGAAGTCGCCCGGGAAGGCATACCTGCTCAGCAAGGGTCAGATTCCGGTGCACGACATCGGCTTCCGTCCTGCCACCGAGCTGGGTGACTTCCACGGGGAGACGGATATGGCCAAGCGCCGGGAGTATCTCTCCAAGGCGATGGTCCGGGGCTCGATCACTCGCGAAGTCGCGGCTGATCTGTTCCAGGCCTCCATGGTCGACCGTCATCTCAAGGTCAGTTTCTCCCACGCCGTCGACGGCAAGGCTCTGGATAATGGTCAGATCGAGCTCACCCTCAGCAACGGCGAATCGCTCGTTGTCGACCGGGTTCTGCTCGGCACTGGCTTCAACATCCACTGCCCCGGCGAAGACTGGCTGAAGGGATCGGTCTACGGCTGCGACCTTCCGGTCCACACCGATGGCTACCCCATCGTCGACAAGTTCCTGCGCTGGCATCCCCGCATCTTCGTGACCGGCGCCCTCGCCGAGCTCGAGATCGGACCCGGTGCTCGCAACATCGTCGGCGCCCGCCTGGCTGGTGATCGCATCGCCAACTGGCTGGAGGGGCAGGGTAAGCGCAAGTGAGCCCGGGAAGGGAGGATTCGACCGAATCCTCCCTTTCTTTTTTTCGAGATGACATACGATAACAAATAGTAAATCTTCCGGAGATGTAATCGCGTCTTTATATTGCTGAGAGCCTAAAGATAGGCATTCCTGGCTCACGGGCATGGCTCGATTTTTACTTGTAAATCTGAGTCTTCATGCAGAAAATGCTGCCGCCGGATTTCATAAATTCCGAGGAGTCGAGCTCGACAGGTGTGAATCCTGCCTTCTCGAGCTTCCGGCAAGTTGTCTGGCTGCCGCTCTGTAGCAGGACGTTTTTGCCCAGCGCCAGCGCATTGCAGGCGAAGTTGCGGGCATCCGTTTCGTCTACGGCTATCGCATTGATGAAGAATCTTCTGATCAGTTCGTTTCCCGTGGCACTGAAAGCTTCCGGATAGAAGAGAACATGGTCGGCGTCGAGAACGCAGAAGGCTGTGTCGAGATGGTAGAAAGTCGGGTCGATGAGCTCCAGAAGCAGAATGGGACAATCGATAAGGCCGAGCAATAAAGCGTAAGCCTCGCGGCTCGTGCGGTGACCCCAGCCGCCCCAGAGAAGATTCCGGTCGTGGTGCCAGATGGCATCGCCATGCCCTTCGAAGTAAAGCTCTTGCCAGTCTACTCGAAGGATCTGATAGCCGTTGTTTTCAAACCAACTCGTGTAGAGAGGCACCTCCGCCTGGCGGGCTGCATGTCTCATTCTTCCGGGAATGAAGAAGTCGCTGCCATCGCGAGAGCCGACCAGTCCCTGATTGGCTGCAAAAACCATGTCTTCGAGGTCGGCATGAGGATCGATGCTATGGACCGGATAGCCGAGGTCTCTAACTGTCTGCGCGAGATCATTCCACTGCTTCTGAGCCTTTGCCTGATCTACCGAGCCTACATTGCCAGCCATGAAGCTGTTTTTCACGTCTTTGACCGTGAAGTAAGTCGGGCGGCACATCAGGATCGACCGGGGAAGCTTCCTTGCTGCTATGTGATCCAGCTCCGGACTCGAGGCCTGCTCGGTTGTCTCGACGATTGGCACAGATCGCTCCTTTTGACGCGAGAGAAATTCAATGGACAGTCTCTCACACTATCTGTCCGGGAGACCGGATAGAGTTTCTCG
>JAGQHH010000226.1 GCA_020431945.1 Cyanobacteria bacterium HKST-UBA02
CCTTTTTCAGCTTCTCGTAAGTCGACGACGAGGCTTTCATTCCCAGCGGTTTGAAGATACGCTCGCGCAGGAGCACATGCCAGTCGGATCCGGCTGCTTCCGCCGAGCTCTGTCCGGCGGCCAGGAACATGCAATTCTGATATTCCCACTTCGAGCGGAAGCTGGAGCCCGGGGGCTGATACCGCACACGGTGCAGTATCTCTTTGCTGTCGAAGGGCGAGGCATACCAGAGCCAGCCCATATTGGGCATGCCTGTCCGGTGGCTGAGCAGGTCGCGAACCGTCACTTCCCTGCTCACATAGGGATCCAAAAGCTCGAAATCAGTCAGATACTGGGTGACCTTGCCGTCCCAGTCCATCTTTTTCTCATCCACCAGCATGCCAATCAAAGCTGCCGTGAAAGCTTTTGTCGTAGAGCCGACCTGGAAGATGGTCTCCTCGTCGACAGCTTCTTTTTTCACAAGTTCTTTTGTTCCGTATCCCCGGGTGAAGACGGTCTCGTCGCCTTTCACTACGGCTATGGCGGCACCGGGAATATGTCCACGTTCCATGGTTTTTTTCATGAAACCATCGAATCTTGCTGGCACGAGCTCGCTTGCTCGGACGGCGCCTGTCGAAATTGTCAGGGCTAGGGCTGCAAAAATGGCTGGCAAGAACTTCACGTGATCCCCTCGGTATCCGGTGACGACCGCCATTAAATCATATCCAGTAATGATATAAACTATAAAGCTTTCGGTGAGAGAGCGGAGGCGGTAATGGTCAGGAATTTAAGTCTAGTGGCGGCTGCCGGCAGCCTGTGCCTGATGATTGTGCCTGTTCCTGACAGCCTGGCAGCGCCGTCGGCTCTGAAGCCGGATATGAAGTCGAATCTGTCTATTGATTTTTCGAGGACCGAGCCCTCCACTGTCAAAATATGCCAGCATGAGTTCGGCTATTCTTCGGACCCGACTCCCACCCCTTATCAAACCAGCCCCGGAGCGCCTGCCTACCAGCCTCCCGGTCGTGCCTACGCCGCTCCCGGAGCAGCGCCGGTGTATCAGATGCAGCAGCCCGTGGCGACCCAGGGCTATGCCCAGATGCAGCAACCCGGCCAGAGTTACGGGCAACAGCCCATGCAGAGCCAGGCTCCAGCCGTTCAATTTCCCCAGAGCATGATCGTCACTTCCACCATGAATGTGGATGGGTACAGTGTCAGGGAGTATAAGGGTATTGTCAGGGGCGTGGCGGTCTACTCCCCCACCATCCTCCAGTCTTTCAAAGCCGGATTCAAGCAGATCATCGGCGGCAATATCGGCAGCTATACTCAGATGTCCGATCGAGCCCGGCAGCAGGCTTACGACCGGATGGTGCAGAATGCGGTGTCCATGGGCGCCAATGCCGTTGTCGGGATGCGCTACGACAGCTCGGCTTTCAATACAGACAACGACGGCTCCATGGGCACAGAAGTTATGTGCTACGGAACCGCCGTCATTATTGGCCGTTAGGACAGCTAGAGGACCAGCTGTGGGGGAAATCTGTCTGAATAAAGAATCAAGGAAGACCAGCTGTGGCTGAGGTCTTCCCTGACGCTATGCAAAGGCTGGAGATTTGCCTGCTTGATTTGATGATAAACAGCGATTGTGATTTTCCGGTGATCGAAAAGGAAATAGAATTATCTTGTAAACCGGATGTGCCGGCCATATATTGGTTATTCTTGATAAGAGGAGAAGGGAAAGAGCGCCGTGACCGAACTTGTGCTTCTTCTCAAAAGGTTGGCGGTTCTTGCCGTCGCTCTTTCAATAGTCTCCGGGCCCGCCTCCGCCCAGGAAAGCCTGCGGGAAATCAGAGTCCGGGAGACTGATACCCTATCTGGTGGTGCTGCCCGGCGGCGCCTGGCAGGCTCCATGGTGGCGAAGCAAAAAGTGAAGCTTCCGGATCAGTTTCATGTCCGGGGCTTGCCTGACATTCCTCTCGAGCTGGCTAACGAGTTGAGCCGTTATACCAATTTTCGGTCGGCGTCCCTGGCAAGCTGGCACCCATCGAAGCGGGAGATGCTGGTGATCTCCAATCTCAGCCAGAACACCCAGGTGTTCCGGGTGAAGAATCCCGGAGGCAACAGGTTTCAGCTCACTTTCGAGAAAGACAGCGTGATTTTCAGCTCCGCCCGGGCCCGGACCGCGGCTTACGATCCGATCAATGGGAACTTCTTTGTGTTCAGCAAAGACCTGGGAGGCACCGAGAACAACCAGAATTATCGTTATGATTTCGAGACCGGTCACATTAGCCTGCTTACCGATGGCAAGTCCCGCAACACGCCCGGGGTCTTCTCCAACGACGGGCGGCTCATCGCTTACGAGAGCAACCGCCGCAACGGGCGCGACATGGATCTCTATCTGGTGGACCCTCGTGATCCTGCTTCAGACCGGATGCTTACCCAGGTAGGCGGCAGCGGCTGGACGATCCTGGACTGGTCCCCGGACGACCGCAAGATCCTCGTGCGCAAGCACCGCTCCGTGGTGGAGAGCTATATCTGGCAGTTCGATTCCCAGACCGGCGTCGCTGATCTGATTGCGCCCACCTCGGGTGCCGTGGAGATCTCCTACCGAAATGCCTGTTACAGCAAAGACGGCAAGGGGCTCTATGTCCTCACCGACAAGGATTCGGAATTCCTGCGCCTGGCTTATCTGGATCTCGCCACCGGCAAGCATACTTATCTTTCTCCGGCCATCGACTGGGATGTGGACAAGTTCGCCCTCAGCAAGGACCGCAGCAAGATTGCCTATACCACCAACGAGAACGGCCTCAGTGTTCTCCATGTCTACAATGTGGAAGACCAGACCACCAGGAATTTCTCGGAGCTGCCATCCGGAATCGTGTCATCCATGGAGTGGCACAGGAATGGTGTCGATCTCGGTTTTTCCTTCGACTCGCGCAAATCTCCGCATGATGCTTATTCCATCGATGCCGAGAGCGGCGAGTTGAGCCGCTGGACCGAGAGCGAGACCGGCGGCATCAATGCCGAGACCTTCGACGAGCCGGACCTGGTCAAATGGACCAGCACGGACAAGCTTTCTTTCTATGGCTATGTTTACCGACCGCCCGCCACCTTCAAGGGCAAGCGACCGGTGATCGTCTATTTCCATGGTGGTCCGGAAGGTCAGTATCGTCCCGGTTTTATCGGACGAAGCAATTATTTCATCAGCGAGCTGGGGATCGCCATGGTCTTCCCCAATGTCCGGGGATCGTCAGGTTATGGCAAGACGTTTTTGCGTCTCGATGACGGTCTTCTGAGAGCCAATACCTATGAGGATATGAAAACCACCATCGACTGGATCAAGACCCAGGAAGATCTGGATCCGGACCGGGTGATGATCATGGGCAGGAGCTATGGTGGCTATATGGCTCTTGCCGGGGCGGCCCTCTATTCGGATCGGATTCGTTGCGCCGTCGATTATGTCGGACCCTCGAACCTGGCTACCTTTCTCGAGAACACTTCCGGCTATCGCCGCAATCTCCGGCGCGCCGAATACGGTGACGAGCGGGAGCCCGAGGTCAGGGAATATCTGGAGAGCATCGCCCCTCTGAATAAAGCCGATCAGATCAAGATCCCGCTTCTCGTAGTTCAGGGTGCCAATGACCCCCGGGTGCCGGAGAGCGAGTCCAGGCAGATAGTCAAGCAGGTGGAGAAATCCGGCGTGCCTATCTGGTACCTGGTGGTGGAAGGCGCCGGTCATACATTCAAGAAAAAGCCCCTGGTGGACGCCTCTTATTTTGCCACTGTCGCTTTCGTCAAACAGTTCCTTCTCTCCGAGGGGGTCAGTGTCAGACGCGAGGAGACGAGGCTCTAATCAGCGCCTGGGGCTCATTGTAGAGAATGGAACAACCAGAAAGGTCAGGGCGAGCACCAGGGCGAGACCACCGCAGGCTGCCATGGTCACAGGAGCTCCGATCTGCGAGGCGAGATAGCCCACGACCAGCCCGCCCACAGGACCGAGACCGGAGATGACGATCATCCAGACCGAGAGCACCTGGCCCCGGTATTGATCTTCTACGGAGAGCTGAATGACGGCATTGCTGGCGCTCAGTTGCATGGTGCTGCAGAAGCCGATGATGGCGGTGAGCAGGCAGGATAGCAGGAAGTGCCGGGAGAGGGAGAAAGCGATGAGGGCCAGGGCGAAGCCGATACTGGCATAGACGATGCCCCGGCCGAGTCTGTCCTGGCCTTTGCCCCGGTTAGCGAGCAGGAGGGCGGCTACGAAGGAGCCCAGGGCTGCTCCTGACATGAGCATGCCGAAGCCGTCTATCTGCCGGCTCAGGACCGTCTTGGCGAATACCGGCATGAGCACCAGGTACTGCATGCAGAGAAGGCTTGACACCGTACCCAGTGCAAAAATCCGGAGCACATTCTTATTGGCGACGATGAATTTCATTGCAGCCGGTATCGAGTGCAGCGGCTTTTTCTTGCTGCCCCCGCTCTTATTGGGCGGCTCGGCACCGGCTTTGATCTTGAAAAGTGCCCACATGACGAAGAGATAGCTCAGGGCATTGAGAAGGAAACAGGTGCCTTCCCCGACTCGGGAGCCCAGAAAATGGACCACGAAGATAGCTATGACCGGACCCAGGGAGCGGGAAGCGTGAAAGCTCGAGGTGTTCAGGCTGACAGCATTGACAAGGTCCCGGCGTTTCACCAGGTTGAAAGTGAAAGCTTGCTTGGCCGGCATGTCGAAAGCGTTGACTATACCCAGCAGAGTGGCCAGGACGCAGACATGCCAGAGCTCCACCACGCCGGTGACGGTCAGGACACCCAGGGCGAGCGCCTGGATGGTCATGGCTACTTTGGTCCACCAGAGGATTTTCTTGCGCTGGAAATTGTCTGCGAGCCAGCCGGCAGCCAGACCGAGAAAGAGCACCGGTGACTGGCGTAGAAAATTGACCAGCCCCAGCATGAAAGCCGAGTCGGAAAGCTCGAAAACCAGCCAGCTGATGGCAGTCATCTGGATCCAGGAGCCGCAATTGGATATCAGCTGGCTGGTGGCGTAGATCCGGTAATCAGGATTTCGTAGAGAACGAAAGGTTGTTGCAAGGACCAGGCGGCTCTTGCTCGGGCGTGTTTTCGTATTTGAAGCGCCTGTGCCTTCGCTATTCTCGTCTTTTCTGATGATTCCCTGCCCGGCTCTGTGCGGCTTTCCGGTAAGACCTCCTGGGTATTGTACAATTTTAGTCGACTTACGCAGCAGGAGCCTAATGGGTAAAGACGCATACACTGTGAGCAGGGGCGAAGGTCCGATCCTCGCTACCGCCATTCATAATGGTCACGAGGTTCGTCCGGAGCTGTCGGATTTATTCGCCCTTTCCGAAGACGAGAGGCTCCGGGAAGAGGACCCTTTCACCGGGCGCTGGACTTATGTCAGCCCTAACCGCATCATTCTCAACCGCTCCCGCTTCGAGGTCGATCTCAATCGACCCAGGGAAAAAGCCGTTTATATCAAGCCCGAGGACTGCTGGGGGTTGAATGTCTGGAAGAGCCCTCCGGATGACGCCACTGTCGAGGCTTCCCTGGCGCTTTACGATCGATTTTACGAAGATGTAAAAAGCGTTCTCACCGAGCTTGAAACCAGATATGGTGGCTTCGTGGTCTACGATATCCATTCCTACAATCACCGGCGAAACGGTCGGGAAGAGGAGCCGGAAGATCCAATGAGCAATCCCGAGGTGAATCTCGGCACCGGCTCCATGGATCGCGAGTTCTGGGCTCCGGTGGCGGATGTTTTCATGGACTGCATGTCCCGTTTCGATTTTTCCGGACGCAATCTCGATGTCAGGGAGAATGTCAAATTCAAGGGAGGCTGGCTTTCCCAGTGGGTGCACCAGAATTTTCCGCGCACCGGCTGCTGCCTGGCTATCGAATTCAAGAAGATATATATGGATGAGTGGACCGGTGAGCCGTTCGAAGAGCGAATCGAGCTTATCCGCCGGGCTCTCGATATGACCGTCAAGCCGGTCGGCGAAGGGCTCGTTAAAGTACTGGCGACCGCCTGAGGAGGACCTCTATGCGAATCGGATTCTTCGTCAACGATGTCATGACAGAGGAGGTGGGCTATACCACTAATCGCCTCGCCATGGCTGCCATTCATAGAGGGCACGAGGCCTGGGTGATCGAGGCTACGGGCTTCAAGTACGATCAGGACGACAAGGTCAAAGCCGTGGCTCGTCACGTTCCCAAGAGTAAGTATAAGACCACCGAGCAGTATCTGCGTGATTTGCAGGGCAGTCAGGCGCGGAAGGAGAAAATCGTCGTCGACGATCTGGACATTCTTTTTCTGCGCAACGACCCAAGCGCCGAGCCCGATGCCAGGCACTGGGCCAAGTATGTCGGCATCGATTTCGGGCGGGCGGCCATGCGTCATGGCGTAATCGTCCTGAACGATCCCAATGGTCTCTCCAAGGCTCTCAACAAGATGTACTTCCAGCTCTATCCGGAAGAAGTGAGACCGCGCACCGTTATTACCAGGCAACGCGATCAGATCAAAGACTTCGCCAAGCAGCACGGCGGACCGATTATTCTCAAGCCCCTGCAAGGCTCCGGCGGTCAGGGCGTGTTCATCGTCCGCAAGGACGAGCTCGCCAATCTCAACCAGATCGTCGATGCTCTGGGAAAAGGCGGTTATATCATCGCCCAGGAATATCTTCCGGAAGCCGCTAAAGGCGATACCAGGCTGTTTTTGATGAACGGTCAGCCCCTGCGCTACAAAGGCAAGTATGCGGCCTTCCGCAGAGTCGGCGCCGCCGATGATATCAGGAGCAATGTTCATGCCGGCGGCACCATCGTGCAGGCCGAGATCACCGACGAGATGCTGGAAGTCGCCGAAATCGTCCGCCCGAAGATCGTTCAGGACGGGATGTTCCTGGTCGGGCTCGATATCGTCGGCAAAAAGCTCATGGAGATCAATGTATTCAGTCCCGGCGGTCTGGGTAGCGCCCAGAAATTCGAAGGAGTGAACTTCAGCCATGCCGTGCTTCAGGCTCTCGAGCGCAAGGCTGATTATATGCGCTATTACAGGCGCAACTTCGACAACGTCGAGATGGCTACTCTTTGAATCGGGCACCGCATATAGTATCGTGCATTTGACATTTTGATAAAATGTGCTATACTTAATATGGTGACGTTCGTCCACCTATATCGATCTATGCGGGAAGCGGCTAGGCTGCTGCCCGGATTTAGAGCATATGTATTAACTAGAGCACGCACATGAAGGAGGTGAGAAAATTTGCTTATGAAGAAGACCATTTACCTCAAGGCCGGGTCCTGCCTGTCGGCGCCGTCTGTCTTGATCGAGATCGCCAGAGAATCGAATTTCAAGCTGCGCCGGCGAGTGGCGTTCAACCCCGCTTCCCCGAAACCTTTACTGAGAGCCCTCGCGCGAGACAAGAACAAAGAAGTCAGACGTGCCGTGGCCCTCAATCCGTCGACCCCCGATAATGTTCGCGCTAATCTCGCCCAGGACTGGAGCCCCGATGTTCGCTTTGCCGTAGCGGAAAGCAGTCAGACACCACCAGTGATACTGCGTGAGCTGATGCTCGACGCAAATCCTTATGTGGTCCGGCGCGCCCGGCAGTCGCTGGAGCGGCAAGCCGTCAATCGCCAGTGAGCCAGCCTCGCGAAAAGAGGAACAAGAGAACGCCGGTCAGCAAGCACAACGTATAACTGTACTGCTACTCTCTAGGCTCTCTCAGAAATTTTTCTGTCGCTTCCTGGATGCGCGTGTAATAGTCTTGAACGTTGGCCGGAGGTTCTGGCTGTCTATCGAATATGCTGATGCGTTCCCGGGTAAGGTGCTTATAGATATCGCGCTCGTACGTTCTCAGGGAATCATCGAGCCGTCCCCTGTCATGCTTCGAAAATTTGCTTCTCACGTCGTGGTCGATGACAGCCTCGATTTGCTTCACGCGTTTTTCGACCTCTAGATGCATCGGTGAGAACTTCGCCAGCGCCGTGCGCTCTATGCTGAGTTCTCCCGGCCGGGTTCTTTCCTCGTTCTGGTATTGCTCCAGTTCCGACGGCGAAAGTTGCTTTTTTACTTTTGCCGCGATCAGGTCCTCGGCTGTATCGCCTGCACCCAGAGTGCTCTTGATCCCCTTCCAGAGTCTTTGGCAGGCTCCGTCGTTTCGATCGGACAGGGGTTGCTTGAAGCCGTTCACCGAGTGTCCGAATATCTCTAGAAAGTCCTGTGTTCTCCCGGCGTCAGGTCGCAGTTCGGAGACGACGGCCGGGCTCGAAAACAGAGAGAGCAAGTTGAGCTGGCTGTCAGAGGATCTGTTATCGTGTCGTTCGAATAGGTGGCTGTCCATATTTGCCTCGCAAGAAACGCTGAACGCTTATGACTCTATTCGGGAAAACCGACAAAGTACCGACAAAGCCCCGACAGAGCCCTGACAGAGCCCCGACAGAGACGGGGCTTCCGGCCGTCTCGCGCCCGGAGTATAATCGCAAACGTCGTCTCGAGCAACCGATCCGCAAACTGTGGTCTCCCTATCTCTCAAGCAGAAAGCATATATTCTTGTGTGTGTCCCGCTTACCTGCGAGCTCGCTTTCATCGGCTTTTCCCTGCATCTGCTCGATCAGGCGGAGAAGGAGGTGTCCAGGCAGTCTCATTCCCGCGAGGTGATTGCCTGCTGCAACGATTTGATTGCCGACATCTATGCCTCACGCGACATCTTCCGCTCGAGGAGGAAGTCGGGCTTCCCGGATCCGGAGGAGGTGTCCGGAATCGAGAGCCATACGATCAGGGGTCTGAGCCGGCGGATCAACAATCTCCAGCGTCTAGTCAAGGGCAATAAGGACGAGTACGAAGCCGCTTGCAAATTATTGACGGTGTCCAACGAAAATGTCGAAGTCCTGAAACAGCTCAAGCGCAATATAGGTGGCAATCCTTCATCGTCGAGGGCTTACATGAAAGCAGCCAGCAGCAGGCTTAGCGGCTCGATGATTGCGATTAGCGATTCCATAAACGACATAATGTACAAAGAAAAGAACATCGATAAGGAGAGCCCGGCGGTGCAGGCTCGTTTTCGGGGCCAGGCTCGCAATGTTCTTTTGCTGGCGGTGGGATTGAACATTCTTCTGGCTGTCGCCCTCGCGATTTATTTCAACAGGGGAACTGCCCGACGCCTCAATATTCTCGTCGACAATACCCGGCGTCTTGCGGAAGGTCAGCCGCTCAACCAGCCTCTTGGCGGCAGCGATGAAATCGCCCTCCTCGACCGGGTCTTTAAAGAGATGGCTGAATCACTGCAAGAGCTCGATCGCTTGAAGAAAGAGTTCATGGCTATGGTCAGCCACGACCTGCGCAGCCCGCTTTCGTCGATTCATGCCATCGCGACGATGCTTGACTCCGGCAAGTATGGAGAGATCAGCGAGACCGGCAAGCGGCGCCTGGCTCAGATGAACATTTCGATTGAAAGAGTCATGTCGCTTACCAAGAACTTGCTCGATATAGAGATGATCGAGTCAGGGAGTCTCATTCTCGATCCCGTCGAGCTGCCTGTGAGTAAGCTTCTCGAGAGCTGTCTCGCTTCCACGGAGGCTTATGCCATCCAGCAGGCCGTCGAGCTTGCCGTCGAGGCGCCGGAAGGCATAACCGCCACTGTTGACGAGGAGCGAATAGTCCAGGTTCTGGTGAATCTTACTGGAAATGCCATAAAGTTTTCGCCGAGGAATTCCCGGGTAGTAATCGCTGCGGCCCACAACGTCGATTTTATCGAGTTCTCGGTCACCGACAGCGGGCGGGGCATTCCCGAAAAGAAGAGGTCTGAGATTTTCGAGAGGTTCAAGCAGGTGGATAAGACCGACTCGACCGTTCGTAAAGGTACTGGCCTGGGCCTGGCAATATGCAAAGAGATTGTCGAGAAGCATGGTGGCGAAATCGGTGTCAGAAGCGAGGAGGGAATGGGGAGCACTTTCTTTTTCACGGTTCCTGCTTGACCGGCCTTGCCACGTTTCGGTTCTGGCTGACACAATTGTCTGTACCGAGTAAGGACTCCCATTGCCAAGATGGCCAAAATACTTGTAGTCGAAGACGACAGGCTCCTCCTCGATCTGGTCGATGAGTGGCTGACCGATCAGCATCATCTAGTAGAGACCGCCGACAACGGGCGGCAGGCCTTTGAGTTGCTCTGCACTTTCGAGTACGATATCGTCCTGCTTGACTGGGATTTGCCCGAGTTGAGCGGTATCGAGATCCTCAAGGCTTTCAGGGAGCGGGGCGGAGCGACGCCGGTCCTCATGCTCACCAAGAAAGGATCGATTGATGAGAAAGAGGCGGGCTTCGACTCCGGTACCGACGACTACCTGACAAAACCTTTCGACTTGAAGGAGTTGTCCGCTCGCGTCGGGGCTCTTCTTAGAAGACCTGCCGCTCTCGTGCCTCCCGTCATCAGGCTCGGGAATCTGGAGCTCGATCCAGTCAGGCACAGGGTCTCGAAGGACGGGGAGGAGGTATCCCTCCTGCCCAGGGAATTCGCTCTTCTTGAGTTCCTCATGAAGCATCCCGGTCAGGTCTTTTCCCCGGCTGCCTTGATCGAGCGTGTCTGGGAGTCGGATGCGGAGGTAACGGACGAGGCTGTTTCGGTTACGGTGAGGCGGTTGCGCAAGAAAATCGATGCAGAGGGAAAGGCGTCTGCTATTGGTACTGTCTATGGTGTGGGATATCGTTTCGACAGCTGATCGGCCGGCTCGAGTCAATCGCTAGTGAGCCAGCCTCGCGAATAGAGGAACAGTAGAACGCAGGACGTGATCAGAGCCATGATCAGCAAGCACAGCGGATAGCCGTACTGCGAATTGAGCTCCGGCATATTCCAGGGTGAGGCTGCGGGGTTGAAATTCATCCCGTAGACCCCGGCTACGAAAGTAGGCGGGATGAAAATCGTGGAGATGACCGTAAGCACTTTCATGACCTCGTTCATCTTGTTGCTTACCATGGACAGGTAGACGTCCATGAGATCCGCGGCGATCTGTCTGAAGTTCTCGATCAGGTCGATTATTCTGACGGCATGATCGTAGCAATCTCTGAGATAGACGCGGGTGTCTTCGGTGATCACCGGGAAGCTGTCGCGAATCAGGCTATTGAGCGCTTCGCGCATGGGCCAGATATTGCGGCGGAGCACCAGCAGATCTCTCTTGATCTGATGCAGCTCGGCGATCAGAGCTTTATCCGGCTCCTCGAGAATCTTGTCTTCCAGGACCTCCAGGCGCTCGCCGTACTCTTCCAGAACCGGGAAATAAGCGTCAACCACCGCATCGAGGATGGCATAGCCAAGATAGTCCGGACCGGTGGAACGCAGCCTGTTTTTCCCTTTTCTGATCCGCTCCCGGATATGCTCCAGGCAGTCGCCCTCGTCGGACTGGAAAGTGAGCACGAAGCGATCGCCTATGAACAGGCTCAGCTGCTCGGAGCAGAGAACTTCTTCCCGGATCTCGAGCATCTTCATGACGACAAAGAGATTTCTCTCGTAGTCTTCGACTTTCGGTCGCTGATGCTGGTTCATCACGTCCTCGAGAGAGAGGAGGTGGATATTGAGTATTTTGCCTATCTCTTTGAGACGTTTTACGTTGCCCAGACCGGTGACGTTTATCCAGGTGACCGGCCAGCTGTGCAGAAGCTCTTCGATCTGATCCAGGGATTCGATGGTACCTTCCACGAAAGCGGATTTGCCGTAGGCGAAGGTCGTGATCACCGGCTCCCGGGCATCCGGAGGGGCCACGATGGTACCGGGCGCCGAGCCCGGAGGCGTGACCGATTTGAAGTCGCTCTGTTTCAAGGCGCCTTTGAACTTGAATTCGAACATCTACCGACCTCTTACTTTCGGGAGCCCAGGTAGGGATTGTAGCTTGCCTGCGGGACACCGTTGGCGGGGACGCCTTCGTCTTTCTGGGATACCGTGAGCTGCGGGTAGGGAATCTCGATTCCTCTTTCGTCGAACTTCTTCTTGAGCCGACGGTTGAATTCTCTGCCGACGCCCCATTGCTTGATCGGTCTGGTCATGGTCCGGGCTCTGACAATCACCGCTGAATCAGCGAATCGCTCGAGACCCATGACCTCCAGGGGCTCCAGTATATCGTCGGCGTATTCAGGATCGGAACGCAGGTCCTCATCCACTTCTTTCATGACCTCTATGACTTCGTCCACGTCTTCCTTGTACGAGACGCCGATGTCGAATACGTAGCGGGAATAATTCTTGGTCATATTGGTGACCACGCCGATTTCGCCGCTGGGAATGTAATGGACATTGCCGTGCAGGTCCCGGAGCACCACCATACGCAGTGTCACTTTCTCTACCGAGCCGCTCTTGTCGGCGATTTTCACCACATCGCCTACCCTGATCTGATCCTCGAATAGAATGAAGAATCCCGAGATCACATCTTTGACGAAGCTCTGGGCACCGAAGCCGACAGCGACGCCCAGGACTCCGGCGCCTGCCAGGATCGGTCCGATGTCGATGCCGATCTCTTTGAGGATCATCATGCCGGCTACTCCGATCACAACCGTGATCATGAGATAGCGGACTACCGAGCTCATGGTGTCGGCGCGCTTCTTGATCTCCGAGCCTTCCTTATTGCGCAGGAAAAGCGAAAGGAGATTCTTGGAGAACAGATTGATGGCGTTCACCCCGAAGAGGCTCAGGCCAAGAATGAAGAGGATCTGGAGTCCCGGTGAGATCATCCAGTCTTTGGCGTCATCGATATAGTCATCCAGGTTCTTCTGGCTCGGTCTTTTGGCGAAGCGGCGTTTTTCCGGTTTGCTTTCGACGCGCTGGGCGATGCGTCTGGGCTCTTCCGCCTGGACTTCGCTCTTTGCCGGAGACTCGGCTTCCGGCTCCTCGACTGCCTCTGTTTCTTCAGGTTCGCTTTCAGTGACGGAGACAGGCTCCTGGACGATGTCGTCGGCGGCGTCCACGACCGGGCTTTCGGTCTCTCTTGCAGGTTCTATTTGAGGCTCGTTGACCGGCTCTGCCTGGGCTCGGACCGGGGGGCGCTCCGGTCCCAGGTAGATATGCTCGGGCTTATGGCCGGGTTTGCTCTCCTGGGCGCGGCCGGCGAGGTAGAAGCTGCAGAGCAGGGCTGCGGCTAGAAGGATGGTGGGATTGACTCGAGATGCGGATTTCAAATTGGGCTCCAGGGATTGCCAAGAGCCTAAATTGTATATCTATTGAGCTGCCAGGTCACCGCCGCAGAGTATGGTTGTAAGCAGGTTTTACATATGAGATTCTGCTCATTTGTTGGTGTCACTTGCTGGCATCGACCAGAGCATCCAGAGTGTCGAGCTCGAGCAGGCGCTGATCGAGTTTGCCCAGGGCCAGGGGCACCTGACCACCGATGATGAATTTCTGGCTTCTCGGTCGTTTGATGGAGGACACCGCATCGACAACCGAGAGGCTGTTGCTGACTGTATAAACAGTGGCAGCTGAAGCAACGGTCTTGTTGAATGAGAATGGACGATCCGGTAGAGCCGAACCGGAGTAGATCAGCATGGTGCCCCAGGCCAGTTTGGGAGCGGCGATGGCTGTGTTCATCAAGGCCCGGTGGGCGAACTGCCGGTCGGCTTTGCTCGCCACCTCGGTTTCTCTCTGGAGCTGGTGGCTGAGGAGCTCGAGCTCGGCTTTATAGACCACATGACGCTTCCTCAGCCTGGGTGGATACTTGCTCTCCGGTATGGAAGCCATCTCCCGGGAGAGGATGTCCAGAGCGGCCTGCAATTTTTCGAAGCATCCCGAGCCGGAGCCAGAGCCAGAGTCAGGGCAAGAAATCTCGGCAAGCATTTCAGAAAGGCTGGCGGCCCGGGCGCGCCTGGTGAAATAGCGGTTGATGAAAGGGCTAGCCATGACCGCTGAGGACGAGACGACAAAGCCTATGCCCGAAGGGGTAGCGAGGGTCTTGTTGCCGGTGCTGGCGGTGAGCAGCCCCATTAGCGATCCGCAATAGCCACCGGCACCGGTGGCAACCAGACCGTTCAGATAACTGACATTGCGGCTCACGACATTGCTGTGTCGTTCAGCATAGAAGCGTGCGAATTCCTCGATGCTGAGGTCGCGCATGAGCTCGAGAACCCGGGTTTCGTGCTCGATCAGCCTGGCGGTTTCCGGGTCGCTCAAAAGGGGAGCAAGCTCTTTCTGCCGTCCAGAGAGGAGCTCGTCGATCTCGGCTTGAAGGCTCTTGATACTGGCGAGGGCGGACTCCGGATCGAGTTTCTTTTTTTTGACCGATCGGTCCCTCAGCTTATCTAAGAAAGCTTCCGTCAGAATACCGCCCTGAATGATACCCTGACCGGTGACCAGCATGGCGCTGCCATATTCGAGCACTGTCGGATCCGGGGTTTTAGTCGCCCAGCGCTCGGTAGCCAGGACCGTGCTGCCGGCAAGAGCGAATCCGGCGGAGAGAAAGTTGTAGGCGAATTGTCTGATGGTGCGAAATTTCGACTGATAGGCGTTGGCGATTCGGAATTTCGTGTTGAGCTTCAAGATCTCGAGCTCACGGTCGACTATGTGGTCGGTGGAGCCGGTGGCGGCCTCCAGTCCCAGAACCGGAAGCGATGCCTGACCCAGGGAGAGCACCGTAGCCAGAATGGCGACTGTGGCTGTCAGGCGGGTCAGCGAGGTCCTTTCACTCCGGCAAGGCTCAGTATGATTTCCCATTCTTTCTCGGTGACCGGCTGAATCGAGAGCCTGGCACCACGCCTGGTGACCATCATCTCTTCGAGACCCTTCGCTTCTTTCAGTTCGGTGAGGCTCACTTCCCTGGGAAGCTTGGCGACATAGCGAATGTCCACCATATACCAGGTGGGTTCTTTCTTCTTGCTTTTCTCGTCGAAATATTTCGCGTTCGGATCGAAGGCAGTGTGGTCCGGATAGCCTTCTTTATCGATCTCGGCTATGCCGGCGATGCCGGGCGGATTGGAATTGCTGTGATAGAAGAAGACGAGATCGCCTTTCTTGATCGTGTCCCTGAGAAGATTGCGGGCCTGATAATTGCGCACGCCTTCCCAGTATGTGACCTTATCCGTCTTGAGATCGTCGATGGAGTATACGTCCGGTTCGGACTTGAACAGCCAGTATTG
>JAGQHH010000227.1 GCA_020431945.1 Cyanobacteria bacterium HKST-UBA02
GCCTGGATCTGGCTCGTGCCCTCGTAGATCGGCATGACCAGCGCGTCGCGCAAGAGCTTCTCGGCGCCGTACTCGGTCATGTAGCCGTTGCCGCCGTGGATCTGCAGGCAGCGGCGCGCCATCTCGACGGCCTTCTCGGCGCCGAGGTACTTGAGCAGCGGGGTCACGCGCCGGGAGACGGCCTTGTGGCGCCGCTGCGCGCGGGCGAGCTTCTTGCGGGCGAGCTCGTCCTCGGGCGGGTCGAGCCGCAGCAGCATGTCCTGCTTCTGCGCCTGCTCTTCGTGCCAGGCGCCGAACACGGCGATCGCCCGCAGCCCCTGGATGTCGGTGCGCATCTCCTCGAGGTAGTCGGCGATGAGCTCGTGGCGGTCGATGGTCTTGCCCATCGACGGGCGCTCGGCGGCGTAGGCCGCGGCCAGGCGGTAGGCGGCCTCGCACAGGCCGATGGTCTCGAAGCCGACGCTGAGGCGGGCGCCGTTCATCAGCGTGAGCATGTGCTTGAAGCCCTCGCCGCGCTCGCCGATCAGGTGCGCGGGCGTGCGGTCGAAGCTCATCGCCGCGGTCACCGAGCCGTGGTGTCCGAGCTTCTCCTCGACGCGGTCGAGGGTCGAGATCCACGCGCGCGTGCCGTCTTCGTTGTCGCGGTAGGTGGGCACCAGGAACATCGACATGCCGGCGAGCCCGGCCATCGGGTCGTCGCTCGAGCTGGCCTTCTCGGTGCGGGCGATGACGAAGTGGTACTTGGCGTGGCCCGAGGTGATGAAGATCTTCTGGCCGCTGACGAACCAGTTGCCGTCCTCGTCCTGCTCGCCGACGGTGCGCAGGGCCGCCATGTCCGAGCCGGCGTCGGGCTCGGTGATGTCCATGGCCGCCCAGGCCTCGCCCGAGCCGATCTCGGCCATCCAGTCGGCGAAGCGGGTCTCGGCGATGCGGCCCTGGGCCGGGTCGAACTTGGTGGTGCCCTCGCGGACCGAGAAAATCAGCATGGCCATGGCCATGCCGCCGTGGAAACCATGGTGGGTCATCACCGACTGGTCGCCGCGGGCCATGAGCTCGGCGCTCATGAAGTAGGTCAGGATCGGGCTGTTCATGCCGCCGAACTCGCGGGGCAGGGTCAGCCAGTGCAGGTCGAGCTCCTTGATGCGATCGAAGATCGTCTGCATGCGCTCGCCGAAGACCACCTCGCCGTCGACGAGCTTGGCGTGCTGGCGATCGAGCTCCTCCCAGTGCGGGGCGATCTCGTCGGCGACGAACTCGCCGATCATGGTCAGGAAGTCGCGGTAGGTCTCGACGGCGTCGGCGGTCGAGGCCGGGGCGTCCTGGGCCCGAAAGTCCCACTCGGTGGTGCGCACCACCGGATCCCAGTCGACGCCGTGGTCGACGTACCAGCGCAGATCGTCGTTGTCTTCGAAGAAGTTAGCCATGCTTGGTCTCCTGGTGGGGCTCCGGGGCGGAGTTGGCGGGGGTGCTGTTGGAAGCAGTGGGGGGGGATGCGGGAGCGCTCGCGGCGGTCTGCACCGGCCGCTGGCGAAAGAGGCTGGTCTTGGCGATGCGCAGGAGCTCGGTGGTGTGGCGCGCGAGCAGGGCCTGGTGATCGGCCTCGGGCACCAGCGCGGCCACGGTCTCGAAGGTGGCGAGGCTGGAGATCACGAGCATCGTCATGTGGGCGACGTAGGCCTGGGGATCGACCTCGAGGCGCAGGCGCCCGGCCTGCTGTCCCCGGCGGATGTAGTCGGCGACGATGGTCGCCCAGGGCCGGACGTGGGTCTCGATCAGCGGCTGCATCTCGTCGGGACGATCGAGGAGCTCGCGGAGGATCAGCCGGGCCCGATCGGGCTCGTCGGCGAAGAAGCTCACGGTCTTCGACAGCACCGTGTCGAACTGCTCGCTGCCGGAGGTCGCGGCCATCAACAGCTTGGGCAGCACGTCGTTCCAGTGGGCGAGGATCTCCTCGAGCACCGAGCGGCGCAGCGTGTCCTTGCTCTGAAAGTGGTAGAGCAGCGACGGCTTGCGGATGCCGACGGACTTGGCGATGTCGGCCAGCGAGACGCCGGAGAAACCATGGGCTGCGAACAGGCGGGTGGCCTGGTCGAGGATCTTTTGCGCGATGTCTGCGCGGTTGGAACGGGGGGTAGGCACTTGACTACCGTGGGGGCGGCATTTCTCTACCACTTGGTAGGCAGTGCGGCAAGTGCTTCTCGCGCTGTCAAAACGTCGTTCGGCCACGAGATCGGCGCTCGATCCGCGTCTGGCCCGTGATCGAACACTCCAGGAAAAGACTGCCGACCTCGGCGCAAATGCCGGCAGTCCTTGCATTGGTCTCCGGTGTTCGCCGGGCGGAGGGTGACGCCATGGAGCACATCTCTCTCCCGATGTTTTGCGATCAGTGTGAACAGACCTCTCACGGCAGCGGCTGCGTCGATCGAGGTGTCTGCGGCAAGAGCCCGGTGGTCGAGTCGCTGCAGAAGCTGCTGCTCTACGGGGTCAAGGGCATGGCCGCCTACAAGGCTCACGCGCGCCGTCTCGGCCAGACCAGCGCCGAGGTCGAGGCCTTCATCGAGGAGGCCCTGTTCGCGACGATGACCAACGTCAACTTCGACGCCGATGCGCTGCTGGAGATGTGCCTCGAGTGTGGGCGCATGAACCTCGAGACCATGCGCCTGCTCAACGACGGTCACATTGCTCAGCTCGGTGAGCCCGCGCCGACGGTTGTGCGCGAGGGCATCCAGGAGGGGCCGGGCATCCTGGTCACCGGTCACGATCTGATGGATCTGAAGCTGCTGCTCGAGCAGAGCGCCGACCGAGGGGTGAAGGTCTACACCCACGGCGAGATGCTGCCGGGGCACATGTACGCCAAGCTCCGCGGCCAGCCCCACCTCGCCGGCCACTACGGCGGGGCCTGGCAGAAGCAGCGTCGCGAGTTCGAGCGCTTCGGCGGTCCGGTGCTGGCGACGACCAATTGCGTGCTGATCCCCCGGGCCGGCGACAGCTACCTCGATCGGCTGTGGACGATCCGCGAGACCGGGGTCCCCGGGGCCCGGCGGGTGCAGGGCAGCGACTACGGACCGATCATCGAGCAGGCGCTGGCGATCGGCGATCTTGACCCGACGCCGATCGAGACCCGGGCGACGGGCCACCACTACAGCCATATCCTCGCCAACGCCGGGGCGGTGGTCGATGCTGTCAAGTCGGGGGCCGTGCGTCACTTCTTCTTGATCGGCGGCTGTGACGGGGCCGAGATCGGGCGTAACTATTATTCGGACTTCGCCCACCATGCGCCGCAGGACGCGGTGGTGATGACCCTGGGCTGCGGCAAGTACCGCATTCGCAACCATGACTACGGCGAGGTCGCCGGGCTGCCGCGGCTGCTGGATCTGGGCCAGTGCAACGACGCCTACGGGGCACTGCAGGTGGCGCTGGCGCTGGCGCAGGCCTTCGAGTGCAGCGTCAACGATCTGCCGCTGACGCTGGTGATCTCCTGGTTCGAGCAAAAGGCCGTGGCGGTGCTTCTCACCCTCCTCTATCTGGGAGTGAAAAACATCCACCTGGGTCCAAACCTCCCGGCATTCGTCACCCCGGCGATCCTGAACCAGCTCGTGGAAGCTTACGGGCTCAAGCCGGTCACCAATGCCAAGAAAGACCTGGAAGCGATCCTCCAGCCCGCTTGAGGCTTCCGAGATCGCGGAATTCCGCTTGCAGCAGACCGGAATTCCGGAGCGGGGACGGCACTCCCCGCTCCTTCACATTTCAGGCTCGCCGTCATCTATCGGGTCATCATCCATCTTTTCCGGGTCAACGAGTCTTCCCTTGTTTTTCATGTCTTGCCAGGTCGCAATCGCCTCCGGAGGCAAGTCGATTCCTGTGCTCTTGAACTGCCGCCCGATTGAAATGCGAATTATGTAAGCCAGAACAGTATTGAGTATAAAGACGGCGGCAAAAGCCGTCTTTGCCTCCGCTACCAGCCAGGAATGCTTCGCCGGACCGAAAACACTGATGATCACAGTGGCAACCAATCCCGGATTGGCAAAGATCAGAAAACCCAGAGCCAGTGTCCACAGACCACCGGTTCCCAGTGAATTGAGGTAGAGGTGGCTGTCATACTCTAAAAACCGTGGCCTGGAATCGATGACTAGCCTGTGCCGATGTGCATTGCCCCAGCTATCCTGGCGCGTTGTCCAGCCCCCGAGCATAATTGGCCAGAATCCCCAGGCAAACAACAAAAAGGCCAGACCATAGCAAACGATTGTCAGCAAGTAATTTCCTCAAAGAGCCCTACTCTAGATCTTAGCTTCCCGAGGTTGACAGAAAGTAGACGACCGGTCTAATATATCCCGAGTCATCAACAGCGGCAACTTTGAGAAAGGGGCAACGAACCCTTGAACGGCTCGTTGCCCTTTCTCGTATTACTGGTAGCAGACAGCGGGGTATGCGCACAATGGAATTCAGACAACTCGGCGGATCAGGATTGAAAGTTCCGGTGCTCAGTTTTGGGACAGGGACCTTCGGAGGCAGCACCGAGCTTTTCAAAGCCTGGGGCGAGACCGACGTCAAAGAAGCAACTCGACTGGTGGACATCTGTCTCGATGCCGGGGTGAACTTCTTCGACACCGCCGACATCTATTCCCGGGGAATGTCCGAGGAGATTCTCGGTCAGGCCATCGGCAAGAGACGCAACGATGTGCTCATCTCCACCAAAGCGACCTTCCGCATGGGCGACGGTCCCAACGACCGGGGCTCCTCCCGCCACCATCTGATCAAAGCCTGCGAAGACAGCCTCCGCAGGCTGAATACCGACTATATCGATGTTTATTTCATGCACGGATTCGACGCCGTTACTCCGGTGGAAGAAGTGCTCAGCACTCTGGATACCCTGGTGAAAAGCGGTAAAGTGCGTTATATCGGCTGCTCGAATTTCTCCGGCTGGCACCTGATGAAGTCGTTATCGGTGTCGGAGAAATACGGCTGGACGAAATATGTCAGCCACCAGGCATATTATTCTTTGATTGGTCGCGAGTTCGAATGGGAGCTGATGCCGCTGGCCGTGGATCAGCGTGTCGGCACCATGGTCTGGAGCCCGCTCGGCTGGGGCCGACTGACCGGCAAAGTGCGACGCGGCGCGCCACTACCGGAGGTGAGCCGCCTGCACAAGACCGCCGACTTCGGACCGCCGGTGGACAATGAGTATCTCTACGATGTCGTGGACGTTCTGGACGAGATCTCGAAAGAGACCGGCAAATCGATCCCGCAGATCTCCCTCAACTGGCTCCTGCAAAGACCGAGCGTGGCTAATATCGTGATTGGTGCCCGCAACGAAGAGCAGCTAAAGCAGAATCTCGATGCCGTCGGCTGGAATCTCACCGCCGATCAGGTAGCTCGCCTGGATGCTGCAAGCGACCAGACGCCCATCTACCCGTACTGGCACCAGAGACAGTTCGTGGAGCGAAACCCGAATCCCGTGGCTGCGCTCGCCACCGCCGGTAGATAGGGCCGTCAGTTTTGGTGGTTTCGCTAGACCTGCTAGAAACTAAACCTGCTTCTTCTTGCTCGAGATGTCTATGGTTTCGGACTTCTCATCGATAATTTCGTCCGGCAACATTCCCAGTTGCGGCTCCAGCTTCTTTCCTTCGAATGTCGGAAAGCGGTAATAGAGCTCGCCCTGCTCCGAGACATCCACCTGGCAGACCCCGGTCATGGCCAGGCGCTCGAAGGCTTTTTTCGTATCCGAGATCCGCAGGTTGCAATCGAGAGCCGCTGCCGAGACCGTTATGGCGCCGCCGCATGCCCTGGATCGATTGAGCAGAAGCTGCTCTTCTTTGAGCTCATTGACCGCTTTGCGCTCAGTGAGCTGGACCATAATCAGCTTGATCCCGACAAAAACGAACCCCGCCATGAAGGTGATCAATCCCAGCTGAGTGCCGATACCATGACGCACCTCACCGGCAATCAGCTCCCCTATAGCGGCGACCATCAGACCACCGGCTGTAATCACGAAGAACAGCCCGATCATCCAGAGGATCTTGGTAAAGAAAGCCCCGATTGTTTTTAGCAAGTCTCAATCTCCCCGGTCGAGCTCTAATAATACCAGCAGAAAAGAGCAAAACTTACTACTCGGCTAGAGGTTCACCGGGTTTCCGATATCGCTATACCGTAAAATGATATAGCACAAGCACTCAAACAAGCGGTTTCCTGGCATGAGCAAGAAAACTAAAAGACAGCCGACCTCGCCCGGTGAGATTCTATTGCACGAGTTCCTGATCCCGCTGGGGGTAAGCCAGAGCGCGTTCGCTCGCCATCTAGGCTGGACTCGACCAAAGATAAATGAAATAGTAACCGGCAAACGAGGCATCACGCCCGAAACCTCTTTGGTCCTTGCCGATGCTCTCGATACGACGCCACAATTCTGGCTGAATCTGCAGCAGTCAGTGGATCTCTGGGAAGCTGAGAAGAAGCACAAGCCGGTAAGAAGACTTGCTGAAATTGGATAGTCTGAAGAGTCAAATTCACCGGCTCAACTACGAACTTCGATCCGGAATTGCCTGCTCAGTCGCTCACATAGACCTTCTTAGTCGACACCCAGCTTGCTGGGCTCCTTTCTGGAGTCTTGGAGAATAAATTGGCAAAAAAGTGCCATCAAAATGGGAAGATTTGAAAGAGCGGCAAACCATCTCATATGGGATTCAACTGACCACGAGAGCTCAAGGACAAACGAACTTGGGGGAATATACAACCACAAAGCAGGCAGTACATTGAGAATCAGAGCTGAGATAAGCAGCGCTGGTACCAAGAGCATTCGAAAAGTCGTCATCTTGACCGAACCACCAAGAATCTTGAAATTCATTTTCTCGAGAAAAACCAGAAGAGGAAGAGTCAGAACAACACTCGCAGTGATCTCGAATTGGAAGAGAATATGCCAGACCGTACCATAGCCCCAGCCCCAGAAGACACTTAGCACGCTGCCGATGCAGCTCGAAACAAGAAGGCCTGCCACAAACACAAACAGGTGCCCGACAAGCAACGATGGAGAAAGACTCTCCTCCTTAATCGAACCAATTACCAGAACCGTTTGAAGTAATATGATTGGCATTAAAACCATTCTGGTCCGCGGATCAAATGCGGATACAAATAATGTCGGCAATAGAGTGAGCGCGATCGAACCACCAACTGCAGCGATAAAGAGTCCTCTGGAACTCCACCAGAACTTGTAAGTGTTTCCCTGCGACCTAAATCTGTTTGCTGAGCAATTGTCGATGATCAAAGCCAACAAACCGAATGTTGGGATAACAACAGGAGATGCAGCGAAATCAACTGCGCCATCAGCCATTAGCCAGCCGAGTGCCAGGCTTGTGAAAACAGTGAGAAGCGCTATCTTCATTTCGAGCCTCTCAAGCGGCACTTCAGCCCCATCAAGTGGTCTGAGTGATCACGATTCTCAGGCTCGAGCATGGTGGCTTTCTCCAAATCCGGCAACGCTCTTGCAGGCAAACAGATAATATCTAGCGCTCTTCCACGCGCAGCATAGGCCCAGGCCGCCCGCGTATCGCTTTCTATGGCCTCGCTGAAGCAATGAATAGCCGCCTCATACCTGCCCATGAGCATGAGACCATAACCGCATACCTGATATCTGAACATCCATGCTGTACATCCGACCGCCAATACAAAAACGGAGATACTTGAGACCAGGATAGTCGCTCCCCTTTTCGACCATCGCAAGCAGGCAACTATCACGCCTGCAGACGACAGAGGCACTGTCATCAATGCTACGCAGAAGCGAAAACATTCCGCTGAAGCATCATTGGCAAACGACTCTGACGCAAATCTAACACCACTACTCCAGGATAGGTAAGCCGGTAAAAGGATCAATAGAAGCCCCACAATCATGAATGTCGATGCGATTGCCAGACCAAGGCTCCTGGCACTTCTCCCCACCATTCGAAAATTGAGAACCTCTAAAAAAGCCAGGAGCGGCGCTGTCAGCCCAATGCAGATAAGAACATTGATCGCATCGGAAACGCCTCTATTGCCGGACGCCCAGAGGGTATCCAAGAGTGGTCTGTGGTCTCCCCAGTAGGTGTTCCAAAAATGGCAGTAAAGCAGGGCAGCTGAAGTCAGCATCCCGACAGAAAAGATTAGCAAGTGCCCGATTAGTAAACGCGGTGACAGGTAGCCCCGATTGATGGCAGCAACAGATATAAGCACCTGGACTAAAAAGGACAGTATGACAGTTGCCAGGCAAGTTGAAGTAGAAGGCCCGAGCTGGAAGAAAGTCACAGTAGGAACCAGATATGCGACCAGGAGACAAGCCGCAGTAACTGTCAGAAGTCTCCAGGACCCCATTATCGATACGGAGTCTACCTCGCAAACCGCCGAACCTCTCGAGCAGCGATACGAAAGTCCTTCAAGCACAACCATGGCAATAAAGTACAGAGGAATGAAAAAAAGGGCGGAGTAGAGATTCAATCCGCCTGCCGACGCCAGCCAGCCGAGTGCCATGGATGCAAATACAGTGAGAAGCGCTATCTTCATGACAATATTGTCCCGAAAGCGGCTCCTGGCGGCAACGGGGATACTACGTAGCCCTCCAGGGTGGCTCTGCCCGCCACCCGACCGTGGTATTCTAATCGCCTCCAGAGGAGGCTGAGCCAGATGGAAACAATCACCCAGATCGACCGGGGTCGCTTGAAAAAGCTTCTCGAGAGCGAGACGAAGCGATTCGCCGACGAGCACAAGAAGTCTTACGATCTCTATCAGCGAGCCAAGAAGCACTTCATCTCGGGTGTGCCCATGAACTGGATGGTCAAATGGGCAGGCACCTTCCCTGTATTCGTCAAAGAAGCCTCCGGCGCGCATTTCACCGATGTGGACGGGCACAAATATCTCGATCTCTGCCTGGGAGACACCGGCGCCATGACCGGTCACAGCCCGGCTGAAGCCGTCGCCGCCATCGCCGAGCAGGCGAAGCGCGGGCTCACGTATATGCTGCCCACCGAGGATCACATAGCAGTCTCCGAAGAGCTCGCCCGGCGCTTCAAGCTGCCCTACTGGCAGATGGCGCTTACAGCCACCGACGCCAATCGTTTTTCCATCCGTCTTGCCCGGCAACTCACCGGTAGATCCAAGATCCTGGTCCACAACTACTGCTATCACGGCACCGTGGACGAGACTTTCTGCACCCTCGAGAATGGTGTCGAGAAGCCCCGACACGGCAGTCTCGGTCCCCCGGTCGATCCGGCTCTGACCACGAAGGTTGTCGAATTCAACGACATCGAAGCCCTGGAGAAAGCTCTTGCCACCAGGGAGATCGCCTGCGTACTGGCCGAGCCGGTGATGACCAATATAGGGATTATCCTGCCTGACCCTGGCTATCATAAAGCGCTCAGAGAGCTCACCGAAAAATACGGGACTCTGCTGATCATCGACGAGACCCATACCATCTGCACCGGGCCTGGTGGCTATACAGCGGCGCACGGACTCCAGCCGGATATTCTCACCATCGGCAAACCCATCGCCAGTGGTGTGCCGGCGGCGGTATATGGATTCAGCGAGAAGATAGCTGATATGGTGGCAGCCATCACCAGCACCGAGGACTGCGATACAGTCGGTATCGGCGGCACCCTGGCCGGCAATGCCCTTTCGGTGGCTGCCATAAAGGCGACTCTGGAAAAGGTCCTTACCGAGGATGCCTATGCTCATGCGATTCCTCTGGCAGAAAAATTCGCCCGGGGAGTCGAGCATGTGATCGAGAAGCATCGCCTTCCCTGGATCGTCAAACAGCTCGGCTGCCGAGCCGAGTACTGGTTCCGCCAGGAGCCCCCGCGCAACGGCGGCGAGGCGGCGGCGGCAGTGGATGCCGAGCTCGACCGCTATATGCACCTGGCAGCGCTCAATCGGGGTATCCTGCTAACGCCTTTTCACAATATGGCGCTCTTCTCGAGAGCCCACAGCGAAGCCGACGTGGACGAGCATACCCGGGTCTTTCACGAGAGCGTCCGTGCCCTCTGCGGCGACGCCTGAGTATCCTGGAAAAGAAGCCGAAAAAGGCCCCAAAACTCGCGAGCCACCGGTTACCCGATGGCTGGCGACTCCCTCATCAACCCCCGCACTGATAGCGCAGCTAACGTG
>JAGQHH010000228.1 GCA_020431945.1 Cyanobacteria bacterium HKST-UBA02
CATTATGGTGAATATTGAGAGCGGCTGCTTTCTGCTTGAGATCATCCATGAAATAACCGGTTCCGACGATCAGGAACTGGGTACCCGGGAAGTGCTGGAGAACCATGGGAACCGAATCGAGCAGGACCTGCACGCCTTTCTCGTTGACCAGCCGGCCAACATAAAGAACGATCTTCTGGTGCTCATAAGCAAAGCTGTTGCGCAGGGGTCGCGGATCGAAAGGAAAATCGAAGTGCTCCGGGTCGGTGCCGTTGGGGATGATATCGATCTTGTCTTCGGGGACGTTGAAAAGCCCCTTGAGCTCTTCCCGCATATGGCGGCTGTTGACGATAATCCGCCAGGACTCGAATGTAAGGCGCCATTCCATCTGATTGACATAACGCTGCAGGTCGGTGTGCAAGCCGCCCATGCGCCCCTGCTCCGTAGCGTGGATCGTGCTCACCACCGGGATCCCCAGACCGCTCTTCAACACCCAGGCAGCGTCAGTGACCATCCAGTCGTGGGCATGCACGACATCGAAAGGCTTTTCCATATGAAGCTGGATAGCATATTGCAGCATGCCGACATTGAGCCGGTTGATCCAGGTGAGAAAATCCGGAGTGGAGTCCGTCTGGGTCTTCACCCGGTGGACATGCACTTTGCCGTCCAGCTCGTGCTCGGCGGTGCCGGGATGGTCCGCAGTCACTACATGGACGTCGCAGTCGGCCTCGGCAAGCTCCCGGGAGAGCGCCCAGACGACCCGTGAGAGACCGCCAATAACCCTGGGCGGATACTCCCAGGCCAGCATCAGAACTCGTTGTGCCACTTGCTCCCCCTTTCGCGTGCTTCCTTTGAAATCATGCCCGCTCGGGGCCGATCTATTCAGTAACCAGTGGTCTCTTCATGAGAGCCATGATCGACTCCGCCGGTGTCACTTCCCCATCAAGTGTTGATCTGACCTGCCGGGCAATCGGCAGCTCGATGGCAAGTTTTTGTGAAAGTTCACAAACAGCCCTGGTGGTCGCCACCCCTTCCACGCAGGAACCGACCTCGGCGAGGGCGGCATCGAGATCCCGCCCGGCGGCGAGGCTCTTGCCCAGCCTGTAATTGCGCGACAGGGGACCCTGGCAGGTGGCGATCAGGTCCCCCATGCCCGAGAGTCCGTAGAGGGTCGCAGGGCTTGCTCCCAGGCGGGTGGCCAGACGAACCATCTCGGCAAGACCCCGGGTCATGAGCGCGGCTTTGGCATTGACGCCCAGATCGAGACCATCGCTGGCACCGGCGGCTATAGCGATGATGTTTTTGAGAGTGCCACCGAGCTCCACCCCGGCGATGTCGTCAGCGGCATAAAGCCGCAGGGTCCTGACACTGAGACATTCCTGGACGACTCTCGCCTTCTCCAGATCGGCACAGGCGACAACGGCAGCGGTGGGCAGGCCGGAGCGTATCTCGAAAGCGAGATTCGGTCCGGAAAGAGCCAGGGCACAGGCGCCAGGCAGATTGCTCTCGATCACCTCCGACATGCGCTCCAGGGTCTCCATGGACAACCCCTTGGCGGCGCTTACCACCAGGGTGCCCCGGGCCGCTCCGGCATCGACAAGAGAAGCTGCCACCGCCTTCATCGATTGCGAGCTGGTTGCCACGATGATCAACCGCGCACCGGATATGGCATCAGCCAGATCGGCGGTGAGATGGAGCTCCGCTGGAATTGGCACCGGTAGAGGATCCGGTAGACTGCCTGATTCTCGCAGAGCTTTCATCTTCTCTTGATTGCGCCCCCAGAGGCTCACTTTCTTGCCGGCGGAAGCGAGAAGCCAGGCTAGAGTCCCGCCCCACGCCCCGGCACCCAGTACTGCCACCCGCGAAGCTTTGAGCTCTGAAAGAGATAGTTCCATCAGCGAAGGGTCTGGTAATTCGGATCCTTTTTGAGGTCTCCTTTAAAAACAATCGCACAATTGCGTCCGCTCGACTTGGCTTCGGCAAGAGCGCTATAAGCGTGCCCCACCCACTGCTCGAGGGTCATGTTGGAGGCTTCGAGACTGGCGATGCCAGCAGATACGGTGGCATAAAAACCGGAATGAGACATGGTGGAATGCTGGATCGATCCGAAGTCCTGGATAAGCCTGGAAGCCAGGGAAAGAGCTTCGCCCTCGTCGATCCCTTCGGCAATGATCCCGAACTCGTCACCGCCCAGGCGCCCGATCACGTCCGATTGCCGAAGGCGCCGGCGCAGGAGCAGGGAGAGTGCCACGAGAACCTTGTCTCCACCGGGATAGCCGTGTCGTTCATTGATCGATTTGAAATAATCCATATCAAGGACGATCAGGGCGACATAGCCCGAGCGCCGCTTCTGCTGCGCCACCACCGCCTGCCCCTGCTCCATGAAAGCAGTGTGATTGAGAAGATTGGTGAGCCCGTCTTTGTGCAGGAGCGAATTCAAGAAACGCGCTCGCTCGAGCTTGGCCGAGACCGAATTGAGCAGCAGGGCCGGTGGAACCGGCTTGACCAGGTGGTCGTCGCCGCCGGACCGAGTGCTCTCGATCCTGGCATCGAGCTGTCCCTGGGTGGTCAGGAACAGCACCGGCAGGGTGGCATGGCGCTCGTCCTGCCGGATATAGCGAGCCAGCTCGTAGCCGGTCATGCCGGGCAGCATCACATCCAGTATCACCAGATCGGGCTGGAACTGGGACATGAAAGTGTCGAAATGCTTTGGATCGGTGCAGGTCTTCACCTGATAGCCAGCCGACTCGAGAAAAGCCCGAATGAATGCCGCCTGGTCGGGATCGTCCTCCACCGAGAGAATGCGCGGAGGCTCCTGACGGGTCTTGTCGAGGAGATAACGCAGACGGCGGCACATGGCTTTGAAGTCCACCGGTCTCTCGAAATGTGCGTCGGCTCCGCAATGGATCGAACGCACCTTATCGAGAAAACCAGTCTGCTTGCTGACTATGATGATCGCCGGCCGGTCGCCATCGGGTCTGGTGCGCACTTTTTCCACGAGCTCGTATGCATCGCCGTCACCCAGAGGGATTTCGATGATCAGGGCATCAGGCATCTTGCGTTCGACTTCCTGGAGCGTGGCGGAAGAATTGCGGGCCTGACGCACGGTCAGCCCCATCTCCTCCACCAGTTTCGAGAGACTCGAGACATTGGTCTGATCCTCGCCTACCACGAGGACTTCTGTAGCTTCACGGATCTCGGGCTCATCGAGACCGAGATTGGTAGTCTCCTGCGGATCACCGCTTTCGCTGCCGGGAGTGAAGGCGGCGCTCAGCTCGCTGACCAGGACCTTGAGCTTTTCCACATCGATGGGATTGACTTTCGGATCGGCTCGCAGAACGCTCTCGCAATACTGCTCGCCTTCGGCTCCCAGGGTGGACACACTCTGAAACCCATACATGCTGCCGGATCCAGCCAGCCAGTGAAAATTCCGGGAGAGCCGGCGGATCAGCTCGGCATCCCGGGGGTCGGCAATGATACCGTCGAGAAGCTCGAGTATCTCGGCCAGCCGATCGCTAGAACGTTTGAGATACTTCTGCTTTAATGCCCCGAAAGTCTCCTGCCAGGACTGCATGAACGGTCAGCTCTCCAGTATGGCTTGCACCTGGCTTGCCAGGGTGGTGGGATCGTAAGGCTTGGTGATCACATCGACAGCGCCCATGCGCTTCAACTTCTCGATCTCGGTAGTCATCGCTTTGGCAGTCAAGAAAATCACCGGGATGTCCCTGGTAACGTCATTGGTGCGCAGAGCCTCGAGGGTAGCAGGACCATCCATGATCGGCATCATCATGTCGAGCAGGATAACATCCGGCTTTTCCTGGGATGCCACTTCGATGCCATGCTGACCGTTTTCAGCTTCGATCACATCATAGCCGCCGAGCAGGCTCAGGCTCATTTTGGCTATCTCCCGCGTGTCCTCTTCGTCATCGATGATAAGAACTCTCATGCCACACCTCTTAAATTATTCCGCTCAAGCACCTGGGATTCCTTTTGATATACCCATTTCTAGGGAATGGAAATATTCGCGTCTACGAGGATCGTGCGAATCTGATCGCCCAGTTTCACAGGATCGAAAGGCTTGGTGATCACAGCCAGGGCACCCAGCTTTTTCATGTCCGAGAATTCGTCGAACATGCCCTTGGTGGTCACGAAGATTACCGGGATGCCTTCAGTTGCCGGGTTCTTGCGCATATTGGTCAGGGTCTCGATACCGTCCATCTCGGGCATGACAAGATCGAGCAGGATAACGTCCGGCTGCTCCTGCTCGGCTCTCTTGAGACCTTCCTCGCCACTCGACGCTTCCACCACGATGGCTCCGCCCAGAAGTCCCAGACAGCTACTGGCAATGGCACGAAAGTCCTCTTCGTCATCAATAATGAGAACCTTCATTTAGGCTTGAGTCCCCTGGCTAGCAAGACTGAGTCATCTTAGCACATCTATAACCGGTCTCTAGCCGGCCTTGGTCTCTGCTGGTGCCACCACTACAGTGGAGTCAGTACGAGCCGGCGGGACGCGGAACCAGAAGGTGCTTCCCTTGCCCTCCTCCGATTCGACGCCGATCTGTCCACCATGCTGCTCGATGATCCCTTTGCAAATGGCAAGACCGAGACCGGTGCCGCCTTTCTTCTTGGCGTCGCTGGCTTCCACCTGCTGGAAACGCTGGAAGAGAAGCTTGCGGAACTTCTCCGGAATTCCCCGACCACGGTCGATGACGCGCACCTGAACGAAGCCTGCCGAGTTCTCCACCACCACGGTGACAGTCTGGCCCTTGGGAGAGAATTTGATAGCGTTGCTCAGAAGGTTGACCACAACCTGGACAATCCGGTCGCCGTCGGCATAGACCAGAGCGTCGGAAGGCAGCAGCTCCAGCTTGATGCCGTTGTTGGCGGCGAAAGTGTTCACCGATTGCTCCGAGCGCTCGAGAATGTCTTTCATCGGGGTGTTCTCGAAAACCATGTCGAGCTTTCCGGCTTCGAGCTTTTCAATATCAAGGATGTCGTTGATCAGACCGATAAGGCGGATAGTGTTGCGCTCGGCGATGGAGACGACTTTCTTGGCTTGCTCCGGCAAAGCCCCCATGGCACCAACCGATAGCAGGGTCAGCGATCCTCTTATAGAGGTGAGTGGCGTACGCAACTCGTGGGACACAGTGGAGACGAATTCTTTCTTCAAGCGCTCCACCTCGCGGCGCTCGGACACATCTAGAACGTTCGCCATATAGCGCTCGCCTTCGTGGGTCTTGAGCTCGCTCAAAGAGAGCTCCACCGGGAAATCCTCGCCGTTCTTCTTCAAGCAGTCGAACTCGCCGATACGATTGAGAGCCTGGTTGAAGAGAGTTTCCATGAAGGCGGTGGTGTCATTCTCATTGTGCTCGGAGAAGAATTTCGAATCGGAGAAGAGAGCCAGGAGGTGACGGCCGACGATGTCTTCGGCCTTATAGCCGAAAATCAACTCGGCGCGGGGGTTCATCGACTCGATAAAACCGTCCTGGTTGACAATGACCAGACCGACGATCATATGGTTGATGATCGTTCTGATTCTCTGCTCACTGGCCCTGATGGCTTCTTCCGCCAGCTTGCGCTCGGTGATGTCGTGAGCGACGCAGAACATCGCGCGCTCTTTTTCGGACCAGTAAGCCGCCCAGCTCACGTTGATCTCGGATCCGTCCTTGCGACGCACTTTGTTGTCGAAGGTCATATTGCTTTTCTCGGCACGTATGGCACGCACAGCCTTGATGGTCTCCGAGATATCCTGGGGCGCGATCACCTCGATGAAACGTTTGCCGAGGATCTCATCAGGGCTGTATCCCCAGTTGTCGTAACAAGCAGGGTTGACGGCGACGAACTTGCCGTCCATATCGATGGAGCAGATGACATCGACGGCGTTGTCGATGACCGCTCGCTCTTTTCGCGCCGCCTCAGTGAGCGCGTCGGCCATGCTGTGGAAAACGCCGTCCAGGTGCGAGATCTCGTCCCCGCCTCCGACCGGAGGATTGAGGGGCTGACCGCGAGCCAGACGGAAAGAGTTGTCGGTAAGGATATCGAGACGGTTCTTGATACTGCGGGTGAAAAACCACAGCAAGACGAAGGCGATGAGAATATTGGCAACCACGCCACCCACCAGGAACACTTTCAGGACTGTCCGGGAGCGATTCTGCTTCTCCGGCGACTCCTGCTCGATTCGACGCTCGTCTTCGGTGAGACCGCGCAACTCGTCCTGGAGCTTGTCGGCTAGGGAGCGGATCTCCTTATACATGTGCCGGGCCCGGAACTGAGCCACATCCACCCTGTTATCGTCGATGGCGGATTTAGCCTCGCCGAGGATCTTGAGACCGGTGACCGTGATTCGCTGGAGGTTCTCCAGGATCTGCTGCTGCTTGGGATTGTCTCCCACCAGTTTCTTGAGCTCCACCAGATCTTGTGGAATCTGCCGGACGATCTTGTCGTACCGGTCGGAGAAGAGGGGGCTCTTGGTGATACTGTAGCCGCCCATGGCCACACCGGCATCATAGAAGAGCTTGGATAGCGTATTCGCCTGGGAGATGATTGCCTTGGACCGCACCTGTCGCTGGACTTCCACCTCGGCTCGATGGAGCAGCTCGGTCAGTACGCCAAGAAAGATCAGCTCGAAAAACAGAGGCACAAGGACGAGAATTGCTCCCTTGTGCACAATCTTCAGGTTGATCCGGGGCGGTGTCATGGGCGACTTGTAAAGAAACGGTACTCTGTATATGCCACGATCAGGCCTTTTTTATTATCGAGAACGCCCTATTTTCCCTTCAGAGAGTCGAGGAGACTGCCCAGGGGGTCGTTTTTCTTGGCAGCGGGAGTCGGTGCCACCCGAGCCGGAGCTTGCTGGCGCACCTGTCTCACTTGTGTCCCCTGAGCCCTCTGGGGAGACGAATTGCCGCTGACTTCTCCGGCCATGTCCTCGAGGATCTGTCTGGTCTCGTCGTCCAGCAGGACTTCCGCCTGGCTTCTGGCCACGGCATAGCCGCCGGGATAGCCGTAGAAGCCGCCGGGAATCGGGCAGGTCTTGGAATGATAAGTGTCCAGGGCGACTTTATTGGCACCATTGCTCGTATATGTGACCCGGAGCGGGAAATACTTGGTCTTGGGCATGCCGTAAGCCGCCGCAAGCATCTCGGCAAGAGCCGGTGGAATCTCGATTTCATCTGCGATCCAGCAGGTGGCTGACTGCACCGAGGCGAGATTGCGCTTGCCCGCCTGGAGAGGCTGGGAGCCGCCGCGCATCACATACTTGGTCGCTCTGAGCCCGGCGATATTGCCGGAGCCTGCTTTGGTCCAGGCGCTGTTCTGCATCTGGGCGGCACTCCCGCCGGTGCGTGCTTGCACCTGTGCCTGCCATTCCCTGAATGTGGTCTGATACATGGAGCGGCTCTTGTCATTGAACATGGTCACGCCCCAGCTCGGTCCCGTGGAGACGATGTTGGCCCCGGACTTGGGGTTCTGCCATTTGAACCCGTTGGGACTGACATAGATGTACTGGTCGCCCAGGGCTTCGCTCCTCTGGGTGAGAGCCCAGCCCTGCTCCTGGGCGGAGGCTCCGCCTGCGGCAAAAAACATCGCAGCCAGGGCCAGTAAGAGGGCGCATCTGAATCTCATCGTTAACTCCTGTGGGAGGCTCAAGGGCCTTTGTACCACAGTCTAGAGATCTCGTCTCACATTCATTCTAGTGCGCGGATCCAGGGCGTCTCGCAACCCATCTCCGAGAAAATTGAAGGAGAGGACCGAAACGAAGATGAGCATGCTCGGACAAAGAATCAGGTGCGGGTGGGTCTGCAAGGAGCGCCAGCCGTCAGCGGCGAGAGTGCCCCAGCTGCAGGCAGGAGGCGAGAGGCCCAGACCGATAAAACTGAGAGTGGACTCGGAGAGAATCGCCGCCGGTACGGTAAATGTCATGGCGATAATCACAGGTCCGATCGAGTTGGGCAGGAGATGCTTGACGATGATGGCGAAATGAGTCTGACCCTGAGCCCTGGCCGCTTCCACGAACTCTTCCGACTTGAGCTGCATGAACTGCGCCCGCACCAGCCTGGCCACGCCGCGCCAGCTCACCAGACCGAGGGCGATGAGAATACCGAGGGTACCCCGGCCGACGAGCACACCGATGAGGATCATCACCAGGAGATCCGGCAAAGCATACGCGACATCGACGCCTCTCATGAGGAGGCTGTCGACCTTGCCGCCGATATAACCGGACACCGCGCCATAAACAGTGCCGACGATAAATGCCACCACCGCAGTCATGATACCAATCGAGATCGAGAGTCGGGAACCATAGATCACCCGGCTGAAGAGGTCCCGTCCCAGCTCGTCGGTGCCCATGGGGTGCTGCGCCGAGGGCGGCATCAGGATGTCGGCGGTGGTCTGATCGTAGCTGTAGGGGCTGAGCTGCACGTTCAAGTAGGAGAGTGCCGCGAGAAGACAGACCGCCGCCACCAGCAGCAGGGACACAGTCGCTGTGGGCATGGACATCAGACGTTTGAGCACTCTTTCCATATCAGCCCTCCACCCGCATGCGGGGGTCGAGGATCTGATAGGTGATGTCCACGAGCATATTCGTGAAGATGAGAAGAATGGCGAAAAGCAATGTGGTGCCCATGATCAGATCGTAGTCCCGGTTCATGACGGCAGTGATGAAGAACCTCCCCATCCCCGGGATAGCGTAGATATACTCGACCACGAAAGAGCCGGTGACCAGAATCGCAGCCAGGGGTCCGAGAACGGTGACCACCGGCACCAGCGCATTGCGGAGGACATGCTTGACGATCGTGGCGAAACCGGAAAGCCCTTTGGTACGAGCGGTGCGAACCCAGTCCTTCTCGAGGGTCTCGAGGACGCTTGCCCTGGTCAGCCTGGCAAGATAAGCAGTCGGACCGAAAGCGAGAGTCACTGCTGGCAATACCATATGGTAGGGCGTCTCCCAGAGAGCCACCGGCAAGACCTTCAACCAGATCCCGAATACATAGATAAGCAGAGCCCCGATCACAAAAGTCGGCACCGAGATTCCAGCCGTGCTCGTGAACATCGATAGATAATCCAGAAATGTCCCGCGCCTCACCGCCGCCAGGGCACCGAGCGGCACGCCTGCCACCACCGCCAGGGCCAGACCGAGAAGACCGAGCTTGCAGGAGACAGGAAATGCATCGGCAAGGATGTCGTTGACGGTGCGGTTGACGTACTTGTAGGAGACGCCGAGATCGCCCCGGCAAAGCCGCTCCAGATAAAGGACATATTGCTCGCTCACCGGCCTGTCCAGGTGATACTTGGCCTCGAGATTGGCGATTATCTCCTTTGGCAGATTACGCTCGTCGTCGAAGGGTCCCCCCGGGACCACCCGGACCAGGACGAAGGTCAGAGAGGCGACGATCCATAGAACCGGTATGGCCGTGAGGATTCGCTTGAACACCAGGACAAGCATCAGTTCGCACCGCCTTTGGCACCGGGCGCTCTCACATAGGCATTGCGAAAGTACTGGACATCCAGAGCATTGAATGTGATACCACCGGCCCAGGGCTTGACCATGACATTCTGGGTGGCGAGATATGCCGGAATCAGAGGTGCCTCCTGGCGGCACAGAAGACGGTCGGCTCTGCGATAGAGCTCGGCCCGGCGCTTCTCGTCCTGCTCGCCGGCGGCCCGACTGACCAGGCTGTCATAGAGCTTGTTGTGCCAGCGCGTGTGGTTATTGCCGTTCACCGAGGTGAAAAGATTCATGAATGTCTCGGGGTCCGGGTAATCGGCCCCCCAGGCACCGCGGAAAAGCGGGGTGGGATCTTTCTTGCGTCGCGCCAGATAGACTTTCCATTCCTGATTGGTAAGCTCGATACTGACGCCCAGATTGGCTTTGAGTTGAGCCTGCACGGACTCGACCACGAGCTTGGCATCTTCCCGGTTCGGATAGAGCAGCTCCACCCTCGGGAATTTGCTGCGGTCCTTGAAACCGGCCTGATCGAGGAGCCGACCGGCAGCAGCCGGATCGAATGGCGGTCCCGAATCCGGCGCATAACCGGTGAGGCCCTCCGGAATCCAGCTGGTGAGTGGACGCTCACGGCGTCTCAGTATGCGAGGGAAGACGGTCTTATCTATGGCCATGGCGAATGCCCGCCTCACCCGGGCATCGGTAAAGGGTGCTTTCTGGACGTTGAAAGCGATATAGCTGCAGCGAAGAAGCGGGAAATTCCTGTATTCGGGCGACCGGGCATAGCGCTCGACGTCAGAAGTGGAAAAGCTTCGATTGTCGACATAATCGAGCTCGTTGTTCTCATAGAGAAGAAAGGCTGTGGACTGCTCCGGAACCATGAACATCTTGACCCGGGAGAGCTCCGGCGCACCGCTGAAAAAACGAGGATTGGCCTTGAGCTCGATCTTATACTCATGCTGCCAGGCATCGAGAAGGAAGGGACCGTTGGTGACGATATTCTCGGGCTCGGTCCAGCGGTCTCCATGCTTTTCGATGACATCCCGGCGCACAGGGAAAGTAGGCGCCACCGCAGTGAGGCTCAGGAAGTAGGCAACCGGCTTGGCGAGGCGGACCTCGAAGGTGCGCTCGTCCAGAGCATGGGCACCGAGCATGGACGGATCGCCGATCTCGCCATTATTGATTTTGAGGCCGTTCTCCACGTCATAGAGCATATAGGCATAAGAAGCACCGGTGGCCGGGTCCACCAGGCGCCGCCAGGAATCTTGAAAATCGAAAGCGGTGACGGGCTTGCCGTCTGACCAGTAGATGTCGTCACGAAGATGGAAGACATAGCGGCTGCCGCCGTCCAGGATGTCCCAGGAGGATGCCAGACAGGGCTCGATGGCGAGATCGTCCCCGTAGCTCGTCAACCCGACCATTATATTGGCAATCACATCGAAAGAGGTCGAGTCGGTAGTGGCATGCCAGTCCAGGCTGGGAGGCTCGTTGCCGAGATTCATCCGGAGTACCCCCGGGACAAAATCCGGCTTCTCCAGACAGCAGGAGGAGAGCATCAGTACCGCAAATATCGCGGGCAGCACGACGGTTGGTACAAAACTGGCTAGTAAAGAATTGCGCTTCAACTCGGGGGCTAAGACATCCGGCTCGACGCCTCGATCTTATCCGATAGCGGGGCACCGGCTGATCTGCGCAACATATCGATATAGTTAATAGATATTTATGGCGTCCGCCGCGGCTGATAACAGGGCTGCCGAGCTCAGACGGGAAGAGAGGGTTAACACGCCAGCCCAGTTTGTTGACAGGATTTTCGGCATTTGGATATACTGACTCCTTGCCGCCTTCGGGAGGCAATTTTGTGTTGGTCTTCTTCGCCGCAGCGGTAAAGAGGACCGATAGCCGTCTAGGAGCAACTCAAATGGCTAAGAAGGAAGACAGAATCATCATCACCCTGGCTTGCGGCACTTGCAAACGCCGCAACTATACGACGATGAAGAACAAGCGCAACGATACCGAGAGACTCGAGATCAAGAAGTTCTGCAAGTTCTGCCGCAAACATATCGAGCACCGCGAGACCAAGAAGTAGAGCCTGAGCGGCTCTAGCCAGTACTATCGGGACAGCGATCGCGTAAGCAATCTGTCAGAATGGTACAGGCGGGCGCCCTTAGTTTAATGGTAAAACGAAGGTCTCCAAAACCTTTGTTGAGGGTTCGACTCCTTCAGGGCGCGAATTTTTTTTCAGTTGGAAAGCCATGGCTCTTAAGAAACGCAAGAAGATAAGCAGCAAAAAGCTCAGAGTCGACAAGGACTCCGCCGACGGCGCCGAAAAAGACGGCGGTAGCAACGGCAGCGACAGCGCTGGCATGCCTCCGGTGAAACCGCCGGCTAAGGGTGGCGGTGGCGGCGGCGGAGACGGCTCCGGCAAGAGCGGTGGCTCCGGTAAAGGCGGCGGCGCCGGCAAGAGCGGTCCCGGCAAGACCCGGGAAGCCGGTGGATTCGCGGGTTATCACCAGTTTCTCAGAGAAGTGCTGATCGAGTACAGGAAGATTACCTGGCCCGACCGGCAGCAAATCACCAAAGAGACCTGGAGCGTCCTCGTTCTGGTCACATTCATCACTTTCCTCGTGCTCGGCTACGATTTCGCCCTTGGCAAGATCTTCGCTTATGTCGAGCACCTGTCCAAGATTTATGCGGGAGGCTGACAGTGGAAGAAGTTGATATCGACAAGGAGCCCAAGATGACCGTCAGGAGCGAAGAAGCCGGCACCCGGAAGATGCCCTTCATCAAGTCGGACGGGCAACGGAAGTGGTATGCGGTGCAGACTGCCTCCGGCCACGAGAACAAGGTCAAAGAGCACATCGAGAAACGGGTCATCACCATGAACGCCCAGGACAAGATCTTCGGCGTCATCGTCCCCGAGAAGATGGTCACCAAAGTCAAGGACGGCAAGCGCGTCGAGAAGAAAGAGCGTGAATACCCGGGCTATGTTTTCGTCGAGATGATCCTCGACGACGATTCCTGGAGGGTGGTACGGGAAGCTCCCGGTGTAACCAAATATGTAGGGGCCGGCAAGAAGCCGATTCCTGTCCAGGACTCCGAAATCCGCAAGATCCTGAGACGCCAGATCGCCGCTACAGGCGTGAAAGGCAAGAAGCAGGCCGCCATCGACGTCAAGGTCGGAGATTACGTCCGCATCACCGGCGGACCGTTCGCCGACTTTACAGGAGAAGTTACAGAAGTAAACCTTGAGAGAGAGCGCATCAAGGCTTCTGTTATTATCTTCGGACGCGCAACCCCGGTTGAGCTGGAGTTCAACCAGGTTATAAAAGTGTAAATGTGCTGGATTATATGGCTTTCGGGCCATACAATCACAGCTTCGGTATATATACAGTAAGGATCTGGGCACCGTGAAAAAGGTTGTTGGAAAGATCAAATTGCAGATACAAGCCGGTAAAGCGAATCCGGCACCGCCTATCGGACCGGCTCTCGGTCAGCATGGCGTCAACATCATG
>JAGQHH010000003.1 GCA_020431945.1 Cyanobacteria bacterium HKST-UBA02
CGTTTATGTCGGGCCGAAAGAAGCCCTGCTCCGGCGCGAGCTCACCGCCTCCGCTATCAACTGGCTGGTGGAGTCCCCACCGGTGGAGCCCTTCCGTGCTCTTGCCAAAATAAGATATAACAGTGCCGCCTCTCCTGCCCTGGTGACGCCGCTGGATGAGGGCCGCAAGCTCGAGGTCGTTTTCGACGACCCCCAGCCGGCAATCACTCCGGGTCAGGTGCTGGGAATTTACGATACCACCGACACATATATACTCGGCGGCGGTTGGATAGACTGAGCCCGCGAAAAAATCTAGTTGTAGCGGTAGAATAAGTGTTGTACATTTATTGTGCTGGCGCCCTTGCCGCTGGTGTGTGGGAGCGCGTTTCTTTCGGTTCGAGGTCATTGCCGGTGGTGTCCAGACTTACCAGAAATTCTTTTTTTGCTCGCAGCAGTTTCCTCCTTGCTATGGTGGTACTGGTGGTGTCAATGGCGATTGTCGCCCCGACACCGGTCGAGGCCAAATCCAAGTCCAAGAAGACCAGCCACTCACGCTCCCACAAATCTTCGAGCAAGAAGAAGTCCTCGTCCTCACGGTCCAAATCGCACAGCAAGTCGAGCCACCACCGGGGACGGCACAAGGTCAGCCACCACAAGCACAGCCACAAGCACTGGCAGGCTGCCAGACCTCGTTATGCCTATCCATATGATTTCTTCCTGATGGAGGCACCGGACTTCGACCGGAGCGCGCTGCCAGCCGACGAGGCGGACGACGTCATGCGCGCTTTCTGCAACGGCACAGCCGATCAGTATCCGGCCCGCACCCTGGTGAGAGCCGGCGTGGTCAAGCATTGTCCTCTGAAAGGCGGCATCTTCTGGCGCCGGGAGCCGGTCAAATATATCATCATGCATTCCACCGAAACCGGGCGTCCGATTGGCGGTGCCCGGGTGATCGACAGCTGGAACGGCCGGGGGCGCAGACATCCCGGTGCCCAGTATGTGGTCGATCGTGACGGCACCATCTTCCAGGCTGTGGACCCGGATCTGGCCACTGTGCATATCAATATATTCAAGACTCTGCCCGGTATCAATAACGACAACAGTATCGGAATCGAGATGGTCCATGCCGGCAGCCAGGACTACCCGCCGGCGCAGCTCACTTCGGTGATCCGTCTGGTCAACTATCTCCAGGAGCGCTATAACGTCGGCAACGAGAATGTCATCACTCACCGATATGCTCAGCAGGGAGACCACACCGATCCGGTCAATTTCGACTGGGACGGCTTTATCTTTTCCAAGAATCAACTGCGCAAAGACGCTCTTGCCTATAAAATGAACGACATCCGCAGCAATTCGCGCTCCTGGACCGCTACCCCACCGGCGACTCTCACCGGGGCGCCAGCCACCACTGGCGGTGTAGCTGCTCCTGCTATTCCTGCTACTACTGTCACTCCTGTTGCTCCAGCTACTCCCGCTGTCTCTCCGCCTGTTGCCGATACCGATCTCAGTCCGGCACCGCCGGCGGAGCCGACCCGGTCTGTCCCCGCCAGCCAGCCGGCCAGACCTGCTGTATCTCCCGAGGTTTCCCCCATCGCGCCTGCCCCGTCGGCTCCCTCCACGCTCTTGCAGCTGCGCGGTCCCATCGAGGTCAGTCCTGACCAGGCAGAGATTCTCAATACGCCATCGGCAAAATAGTCGGATTCTCTTATAACGCGATCTCGACAAGGCTCCGGTATTGCGGCGGTCCGTCGCCGAGCTCGCTCTCGATCAGGCAGATCCGGTCGATGTTTTGATTGAGCGGAATCACTTTTTCCAGTCCCCTGACCTCGCTGATCTCGGGTCTTGCAAGATGGCTATCGGTCTCGTGTCTGGCGGCGCGCAAGCGCATGAGTGTGAGGTGAGGCTTGAAAGCTTTCGGGCGTTTATGCTCCGTCTCCGGTCCGAATTCTTTCAGGGCGCCGCTGATGTGTCCGGCCAGGGTCTGCACCGGTGCCGGGGTGAGATTGGCGGTGAGCACTCCCAGTCGAGCTCTCTGGGGGCTGGGCCAGATCTCCAGGCGGTCATAGGTGACCATCATGTCGTGGAATTCTTTGCTGCTACCCGCACTTTCCAGTCTCGATGCCAGGGTGCCGATTTTTCTTTTCTCGATGTCTCCCAGAAAGAGCCAGGTAATATGGATTTTCTCCGGCTCGACAAAAGCGACTTTTCTCCCCCAGGTCCCGGAGAGATGTTTATTCTCTTCTCTGAGCCCGGTGAAGCGGGAGCGCTCCTCATCGTTAAGGAAAGTGCCGACGAAAAGTCTGGGCAAGCTATTCTTTCCTCTCGATGCGGTTCTTCAGTGCTTCCTCCACCCCTGCCGGACCGCCCATGCCTTTGAGGACAAAAGCAGCACCGACGGCGAAGGGAACCAGCATGAAGATGATGCCCAGCATTGAGATAGGCACAAAATAGATACGCAAGCCGCTGATAATGGTGAATACGATGGTAAACAGGCTGACTGCGGAGATCATCCAGCCCCAGAGGCTGCGTGAGTTATAGACGATCCAGCCGATGCCCAGAAGCAGAGGCATCAAAAGGAAGCCGATACTGCTTCCGGCGGACATTCCCCACCAGCTGAAATAGCCACTGCCTACCTGGACATGCTGGAACAACATAAGGAGTCCCAGGAGGATAAGGGCGATGCCGCCGAAATAATGCATATCCGAGCGGTTCACCGCCGAGTTGGAGGCGGGTCCGTGACGCGCTGCCGGGACGCTTTTGGTGACCGGAGTGAGCTCGGTGCTCGTCTCATCGGTCTTCAGCTCGGTGGTTTCCCTGAGAATCGCCGATTCGAGCTCCACCAGCTTTTTCTGGATTTCGTCGTCTTTCATTCTCATCCGGGGGTACCCATTTTTTCTTGTTCTTTTGTCGGGGCTGTTTATATTTATGCTGCCGCCGCCGGGACCCGGGCAGAGCACTATCTAGCATAGCACCCGCCATAATACCCATAAAATCATTACTCATAAAATTCCAGCACTGCATATATGTTGCAGCGGCACTATCTATTATTGATATAAAGGCTTAAATCGAGAATTTCGCATGGGGCTATCTAGTGTGGCTGCAGCACAGGGGCGGGCAGGAGCCCGCCCCGTGCCGGGAGCCCGACAGACGTGCTGGAAAATTTTCAGGGAGCTCCCTGATCTACCAATACTGATAATACTGCACCATATATGGCGGTGCACTTCCCGATAACATTTCTGGTAGGTTCTTCCGAAATCGGCAACCGGTGCCGTTTTCGCTATTATTAATCTTGCTTGTAATCCGGCTGATTTGGGTATAATGGTGATCAGTCTAGGCGTCTCATTTACTAGAAAGCCCTGTGCCATGAAATCTTTCCGCTTCAAAGCCCTGCTTTCCGCCCTTGCCCTCAGCCTCGTAGCTGGCAGCTTCTTTTCCAGGGCCCGAGCAGGCGAGCTCAATCCCCCTGCCGGAATCGCTGACGGACCGGGAATCTGGATGAACCTCTGGAGCTATCCCAAAGGCGATCTCGATGCTTACTGTCTGAACCTGCACAACCACGGTATTCGCAATCTCTTCATCCAGACCTCCAGGAGCAATACCGAGTCTATCCGTCAGAAAGAGGTTCTGGGCAATCTCATCGATACCTGTCACAAGTACAAGATCCGGACCATCGCCTGGTCCTTCGCTTTTCTCGAGTCGCCGGTGACCGACGCTCACAAACTCGTCGATGCCGCTCGTTTCAAGACCCCCCGGGGAAGTGGTTTCGACGCGGTGGCCGCCAATCTCGAAAAGGACCTCACAGCCTCCCGGGTGGAGCAGTACAGCAAAGTCCTCCGGGATGAGCTCGGTCAGGACTATCCCCTGGTGGCTGTGGTTTTCAGCCCCCTGAACAAGGCTCCCCAGGTGGCTCGCACACCCTGGAAGCTCCTCGATCGCTATTATGATGTCATCGCTCCGATGAACTACTGGAACAGCAAGTACAAGAAGTTCGATCCCTATCAATACACCATGGACACCGTCAAAGAAGTGCGCCACCTTGTCGGCCGCCCGGATGTGGAAGTCCATGTGATAGGCGACGGTATGAAGACCGGCGGCGAGGAGATCAAGTCTTTCATGAAGGCTTGCATGGACTGCGGGGCTACCAGCGCCAGTCTCTATCCCTTCCATCAGGTCACCGCCGAGCAGTACAAGACCCTTTCTTTCTACTCCGAGTATTTCCCGGTAAACTCTCGCTACCGTCTGGCTGCCTTCAAGGAGCTCAAGTCCCAGGGCGCTTTCCCCCGGGTCGGTCTCGATCCTTCCAGACCTATAAGCCGGGGCGAGTACTATCAGGTCCTGGCCGGACGCCTTACCGGCAAGCATGACCTTGATGCCCTGGACTCCGAGAAGATTCTCTCCTCTTATGGCTTCTTTGCCGATTTATCGGCTGAGAGCCGTTCTCTCGATGCTGCCATCGGCCACCGCGAGGCTTACAAGCTGGCCGCCCGCCTGGTGCAGGCTCGCTCGAAAGCCGCTGCCAGCGGCTTGAAGATCGACGGCGCCAATCCGGTCAATCTGTTCAAAGGGAAGAAGCGAGCCGATCGCTGGTTCGTCCAGCCTGCCTCCGCCGAAACCACCCATCCTCGCTTCGAGACCCTGAACTATCTCGATGCTGCCCAGATCATCCTGGCGACCAGCCCCTGATCGGGTATTCGCTCCGGAAGAGTATGCTTGACGACTCCTGAAGTATCGTCTTTTGACGATGCAGGGTTTATCATATGAATATATCCTCGATGAAAGCCAGCAAGTCTCTTTGCTACCTCTGCAATTCACTCGTTTGAAATCTGAGCTCCGGCGACCCAAGGGTTGTCGGCTCTCGTCTGTTTAGAAAGGCTCTTAGAGCAAGGAGGAATATCGATGCATGTTCAGGTGACAGGACGAAATATTGACCTGACTCCGGCTTTGAAAGACTATCTCGTCGACAAGCTTCAGAGAGCGCAGAAGCACTTCGACCACGATCTCGATTGCAAAGCCAGGCTGAGCGTCGCCCGCAACCCGTCGATCGCCCGCAGCCAGACCGCCGAAGTGACTATCAAGGTCAACGGTCAGGTTATCCGGGGCGAGGAATCCACCGAGAACATGTATGCCTCCATCGACCTGGTGGCAGACAAGATCGAGCGCCAGCTCCGCAAATACAAGACACGCTACTACCAGAAAGGCAACAAGGTCAGAGACAAGCGTGGTCCCAGCCCGGCCGAGTTCGATGCCAGCGCCCTGCCGGACAGCGACGAAGTCGTCCAGCAGGACATCGCCCTGGAAGGCGTGCGACCCAAAATCGTCCGCTCCAAGAAATTCGCCCTCAAGCCCATGTCCCCGGAAGAAGCCTGCAAACATATGGATCTTCTCGGCCATGACTTTTTCATGTTCGTCAATCTGGACACGAGCAAGGTCTGCACTGTCTATCACAGGCGGGACGGCAATTACGGCTTGATCGAGCCGGAATACTGAGGAACTGCGAAACATTCCAGCATCGCTTGACGTCTCCCTCTTCTGACATCCAGATTCCTGGTTAACAAAGGACCAACTTTGTTTATCGGCGATCGCCTCTACATGGGCGATCACAAATATGTATGTCTTTTCAGGGATCAAATCTAGGAGAAAGCCCATTAAAGTAACCCGAGAATCAATTACAATCCATAGTTGAATTAATTCTCTTAGTATCGATATCGTGTCTCTTGACTTTTGGGGTGGTGCAGACTTGGAGCTCAATTATTCTCGGAAAAACAGGCAGTATCTCGCGCTGGCTTTGTCGATCATGCTTGCCGGTACTGCACCATTTACGGTGACCGCTGCCCGCGCCACCAGTAACGACGTGATCATACTCAACAACGATGGCGTCAGAGCCCTGAATGCTTCGAATTTCCAGCTCGCCATCCAGAAGTTCAAAGAAGCCCTCAAGCTCGATAGCTCTTATGAAAAGGCCAGAACCAATCTCGCCATAGCCTATAACAACTACGGACTGCAGCTCCAGTCCAACCCGATGCAGGCACTCGCCCAGTTTCACGAATCCCTGGCCATAGATCCTAACCTCGAGACCACCCGCAAGAACATCGACGGGATCATTCGCTTGATGAACCGCGATCCCAACAAGTTCGAGGACCGTGTGGACCTAGGTGACGCCGCCCGCAAGAGCGCTCAGTGGAGCGGGGCAATCGTCGAGTATCAGGCGGCTCTCCAGATCAAGAACGATGCGTCGGTGCACGAAAAGCTCGGCGATGTATTTCGTACCCGGTTGATGTTCGATAAGGCGATCAACGAATACAAGCTCGCCGCCCAGGTTAAGAACACCGCTCAGATACAGGTAAAGCTCGGTCAGGCTTACCAGTCGAATAAAGACTTGAACGGGGCTATCACCGCCTACGGTGACGCTCTTCGCCTCAATCCGAATGACACCGATGTGCAGGCGGCCCTGGTAGCGGGTTGGAACGACGCTCTCAAAGCCAATCCCCTTGCGCCGGAAAACCATATCGGTCTGGGTCAGGCTTATCAGGTAAGCGGCGACTTCGGCCAGGCAGAGGCTGAATACCGCCAGGCTGTGGTTTTCGCCAAGAGCCGTCCGGATCTCCGGGCCAAGGCGCAGCAGCTCCTCGAGGCTCTCCCCCTGGAGAAGAAGAAAGCCGAAGTCCAGAAGCATATCGACAACGGGGTCGAATACCAGACCAAGGGCAATTATGCTGCCGCAGAGCAGGAATACAAGCTGGCTCTTACCGGCGGACCCAATAATCCGACAGTCTGGGCCAACCTCGGAACTCTCTATCAAGCAATGAAAGAGTTCGGCAAGGCGCTCGAGTGCTACCAGAAAGCTCTTTCCATCGACGCCAAGAACGAAGTCGCCCTGGAGGGTGTTAAAACAGCTACTGCCGCCAAGAAAGATCAGGATATCGAGAACCTCTCCAAGCAAGGGGCGGATCTATTTAAAGCCGGACAGTTCGACAAGGCTATCGCCGTCTATAACCAGCTTCTTCAGTTCGATCAGAAGGACGCGGCTACTTATTTCAACCTCGGTGCCGCCTATCAGGCCAAGAAAGACATCGACACCGCCATATCCAATTACAGGCTGGCGGTGCAATTCGACAAAGATAACAAGCAATACTCCCAGGCCCTGGACGACGCCATAGGTGCCAAGGCCGAGCCGATTATTCAGAAGGCGATCAAGGCTCACGAAGCCAAAGACTATGCCACCGCTGTCGAGCTCTACACCGAGGCTCTCAAGCTCAGACCCAATAATGACGAGGTCTGGTACAACCTTGCTTCCGCCCAGTATTCGCGCCAGGACTACCAGAACGCCGAGAAGGCCTATCAGGCAGCCTATAAGATCGATCCGAAAGGACGGGTGGATGACCTCTATTTCATAGGCACCATCGAAGAGCACTTCGGTCACGGTCCCGAAGCTCTCACCCAGTACAAGAACTATGTACAGAAAGCTCCGGGCGGCCGTTATCTGAGTGCTGCCAACGATCGTATCAATGCCCTGATGAAAAACATCGGGGACACCATCAAGATCAAGTCCGAAACCGAGATCGCCGACGAAAAAGCCGCTGCCGATGCCTACAATGCCGCGGTGCAGTTGCAGCAGCAGAAGCAATACGATCAGGCCATCGCCAAGTACAAAGAAGCCCTGGCTAAAAAGCCCGTGGCAGACTATCTCTACTCCCTGGGCACCTGCTACCAGGCTAATAAGAATTACGACCTGGCCATGGATGCTTACAATCAGGCCAAGGCTCTCGATAAAGACAACAAAGACATCGACGCTGCTGTGAAGCTCCTGAAAGAAGACCAGGCCCAGCCCCTGGTGCAGGATGCCATCGACAAGCAGAAAGCCGGGGATCTCGCCAATGCCATCACCGGCTACCAGAAAGCACTACAGCTGGTGCCGGAGAATGCCGCCATCTGGACCAACCTGGGCTCGGCGCAGCAAGCCGCAGACGATTTCCAGCAAGCCCGGGCCTCCTACCAGAAGGGCTACGATCTGGACAAGAAAGGTCAGGTCGGCAACCTCTACCTCATGGGTGCCATC
>JAGQHH010000229.1 GCA_020431945.1 Cyanobacteria bacterium HKST-UBA02
CCGTCTTGCGCAGCGGCGACACCGCAGCGCGTTATGGTGGCGAAGAATTCGCCGTCATCCTCCCCGAGACTTCGCTCCTCGAAGCAGCTCTGATCGCCGACCGTCTCTGCACCAGAATCAGGAGCTCGCAGGTTCCCGGTCTCGGTCAGATCACCGCATCGCTCGGCGCCTCCTCTTATCCCAAGCAAGCCCGCACTCCGGAAGAGCTTATCAACAACGCCGACAAAGCTCTCTATCTCGCCAAGAACGGCGGCAGAGATCAGGCACGTATCTACGAAGAGCCTGAGACAATAGATCTACCTGCCGAACTGGGAACGGCCGAGCTCGGACCCGGACAGACATCTTTCGCGCCGGACGAGGCGAGGTCTCAATCGCACCAGTAGAATGCCAAGGCTAGTCCTATTTGATATAGACGAAACCATGATCTCCTCCGACGGAGCCGGCAGGCGAGCCATCGGCAAGGCTCTTGCCCGGATGTTCGGGGTCGAGCCCGGCTCGATCAATATCTCCATGTCCGGCAAGACCGATCCTCAGATCTTGCGCGAGATCCTGCAGGCAGCAGGTATGGAAAAAGACGAGATCGACTCCAGGCTGGACGAGATCCTCGAGATCTATATCTCGCTACTTCAGCACGAGATCGAAAAGTCCGGCCATTACATCATCCACACCGGCGTACCCGAGATTCTCGACGAGCTGCACCGGCACAGCGACGCTCATCTCGGCCTTCTCACCGGCAACATCGAGACCGGTGCCCGGATGAAGCTCAATCGCTTCGATCTGAACGGATTTTTCCCCATCGGCGCTTATGGCTCCGACTCTGCCAATCGTATGGATCTTCCCGAGATTGCCAGCGGCAGGGGCAGCAAGCATTACCAGATTGATTTCCGCCCGGAAGAAGTGGTGATTATCGGGGACAGCATCTATGACGTGCTCTGTGCCAAGGGCTTCGGTGCCCGGAGCATCGCCGTCAATACCGGGGTGACCAGCCTTAAAGCCCTGGAGGAGCAGGAGCCCGATCACCTTTTCGCCACTCTGGGCGACACGGCCAGGGTTCTCGAAGCAATTTTGAATTGAGCGGAAACAAAATCGATCCCCCGGCGTCTTCCAGTTCATTGAAGATGTGAAATCGAAAAATCGAGAATTGGCACCGTCCCCACGGAACACGCAACCGTGACGGGGTCACAGGGTTTTGCCCCCGCGTCCGACAACGCGAACGTGCCACCAAGAACGTCAGCAAAGGCTTTGCAGGTCCTCCGCAATCCCGCTGGCGTTCTTGTCATGTAAACCCCTGTCATGGGTCTGAAGGTTATCCCCGGGCGCCCCGTGGTATGAAACGGGAAGCGCAGACAGGCACGCCCTCAGGACGGTAGAGATGTCCTCCGATCTGGAGCTCTCGGTCAGTTATAAAACGCTTCCCACCCGGGTCGGGTTCACAATCATGTGTGCCCTGCTTCCTGTCTGGGCCCTCATGGCGCCCATTCTCCTGGGACTTTTCATCGGCTATATCAGCCAGCATCCGGAAAACGCCAGCTCCTGGGCCACGGCAATCATCTGTCTCGGTCTCCTCTCGATTTATATAGGAGGCGTGCTGCTCACGGCCTTCACCGAAGACGACAAGCTATTCGTGTCCAAAGACGGGATCGCTTTTCCGCTATTCTTGCTGCCGATGCTCAAACTGAGACGCAACCGGGGCTGGACCGAGCTGCGCTCCGCCGACATCATCGACTCGGAGGGAGACAATCCGAGGCTCCTTTTGACTTTCAACGACTCCTCCGTGCCTGTCAGCCTGAAAAACATCGACCGATCCGAGACCGAGCAACTGCTCCTCTCGGTGGAGCTCTGGGGAAGCTCCTGCCAGCGATCGCCTCAGCTCGTCGAATATCAATCGAGCCTCCAGAACGACCTTCGCGGTGTCAGCCAGCTCAGCTATACACAGATGTGGGAAGAGGAGCTGGGCAGGCGTTTCAGCGCCACTTCTTTCGTGCCTCTCGAGCCCGGCGCCCAGCTCAAGGGTGGCAAGCTCAAGGTGGTCAAACAACTGGCATTCGGAGGACTCTCGGCCATCTATCAGGCTCAAGAAGACGAGCTGGATATGGTGGTGGTGAAAGAATCGGTGATTCCAGAGAACGCCGACCCCGATACGCGCAAGCAGGCAGAGGAGCGCATCGCCAGAGAGGCTAAGTATCTCATGCGCCTGAGCCATCCCAATATCGCCCGGGTCCTCGATCACTTCGTGGAGGAAGGCAGGCACTATCTGCTTCTCGAGTATGTACACGGTCAGGACCTGCGACAATACGTCAAACAGAACGGTCCCCAGGAAGAGGACAAAGTTCTCGACTGGGCCGCTCAAATAGCCTCGGTAGTCGAATATCTTCACGATCAGGATCCCCCGATCATCCATCGCGATCTCACCCCGGACAATCTCGTTCTTCGTAACGACGGCAGCGTGATCCTCATCGACTTCGGCGCCGCCAACGAATTCATCGGTCAGGCCACCGGGACACTTGTAGGCAAGCAGGCTTATATGCCCGCCGAGCAGCTCCGGGGCAAAGCCGTCAGCCAGAGCGATCTCTACTCTCTGGGCGGGACTATTTTCTACCTGCTCACCGGCCGCGACCCCACACCGCTTTCGGTATCACATCCCAAGACTGTCCTGCCTGCTATTTCCGATCGGCTCGACGAAATCGTCGCCGATCTCACTGCCTTCGAGACCGAAGAACGAACGCAAAAGGCCTCGGATCTCAAAGAAGCGCTCGAAAGCCTGGCTCCAAGTCGCGAGGCTCTATAGATGAGCGACAAGGAAACAAGCAAGCTCGACAGGAAAGAAGAGGCTCTAGCCGAGAAGGAAAACTTCGGGCCAACCTTGAGGGTTCACGAAGAAAGCAAACAGCCAGATCTACCCACTCCCGCCGTGAGCGAGCCAGAAGATAGTGAGCTCAAGCAGAATGAAATCGAGGAAAAACAAAACGAGACAGCCGGAGATCAGAAAGGACAGGACGGAAAAGAGAATCTGATAAAACGCCTGCCCCGCATCGGTCACTGGCAGCTGGTTACCATTGCTCTCTTCTGGGCACCTTGGCCTATGCTCGCAGTCGGCTTCTGCTACTGGCTCTTCGCAAGTAGCAGACTGATCAACCTTGCCCGTGAGCGAGCCGGGCTCAGACTGGTGCGAACCGCCCACTTTCTGATCATGTCGATCGCTCCCATCGCTTATGTCGCCTTATACATGTACGAGATAATTCGTCTGCCGTCATCTCATGCTATGTCGTTCTGCAACCTCATCCTGGTTATCGGCTGGGGTCTCTACCAGCTCGCCTGGCCCTTTCTCACCGGACTGAAGCTGGAAGAGGCGATTGCCCAAAAGGAAGGAAAGGAGTCGCGGATGAGACTGAGATGGCTCGTTCCCGCCTTCTATGCGCTCTCGATGAATCTTTTCGTGCTCTATTGGGTATACATGGCAGCCCTGTATCGGGTGATTCTAAATCGACATATAATCGATACCGCCATTGCCGAAATAATTCTGAACCTGGTCATGACCTGCGGCTTCCTGCTCATTCAGTTTTTATGCTTGCGTTATTTCAGTGATCGCTTGCGCGCCCTTTGCGAGCACAGAAAAATCAAAAAAGAAGCCAGCCAATACACCATCCGCTATCGCGCCTTCGCCGGACTAGAGCGCTGGCTCGCCCATCGTTTCAAAGAGCGGAGCAATAAAAAACTATTCTATCTTCTCTTCGTAATTATGCTTTTCTTCGCTCTTGGCGCTCCCCAGTGGGGACTATCCATCCTCGCTAACCTCGCCAGGGTAGGCGCTATAGTCGGCGGCAGCGGCGGAGGCGAACAGGGCGCCGCCAATCTCCAGTTTCTCTGGGTATTTCAATGGTCCATCCTTCTTTCGGTGGTTGCCGGCTGGACAGCCTATCTTTTTAGACCTACTCACCTGGACCTCAGTGAGAAAGGTGTTCACTTCCTCTGGCACCACAAAATATTCAACTTTGATCAGAAAGAGCTGCCCTGGCAGAGCATCAACCGGATCAGTATCGAGATGCCGAAAGGCAAGACATCTCCCAGCGATCAGATCCTTGTATTGCACACCGATGTCGGTCAGAATTTCAAAATCAAGCTCGGCTCGATCTCGGATGTTCTCGACCGTGAGCGCATTCTCAAAGCCATCGAAAGATGGGCACCAGGAGTCCATCGCGATGTCTCGGTGCTCACGGCTCTCGAGGCGCCGGCGGATCACAGCTATACGGAATTGTGGCTGAAAGCGCTCTCGGCGCCGCCCAAACGAGAGCGATTCAAGCCTCTCTCGAAGGGTGCAAAGCTCAAAGAAGGACGCTTCGAGATGATCGATCAGCTCGGAGTAGGCGGGCAGGGCACCGCTTACCGTGTGCGTGACAGTGAAGGCGACGAGGACGTGGTCCTCAAGGAATTCATCCTGCCGGTCTATGTCGATGTGGCTGTGCGACGCCAGGCTCTCGAGCGCTTCGAGAACGAAGCCCGCATACTCAAGCAGCTCGACCATCCCCAGATCGTCTCCCTGACCGACTTCTTCATCGAGGATCACAGAAGCTATCTTGTCCTGGAGCACATAAACGGCAAATCACTGAAACAACTGGTCATGGAAAAGGGACCGATGAGCGAAGACGAAGTGAAAGGTCTGGCTCTGCAGATGTGCACCATCCTCGACTATCTCCACGGGCTCTCGCCCCCGGTTGTACACAGAGATTTCACCCCGGACAATCTCATCTTGAGAGAGGACGGCACATTGAAGCTGGTGGATTTCAATGTCGCCCAGCAAACCGAAGCCACCGCCACCGGCACCGTGGTGGGCAAACATGCTTATCTTCCCCCGGAGCAGTTCCGGGGCACGCCGGTGCCGGCAAGCGATCTTTATTCCATGGGGGCTACCCTGCACTTCCTGCTCACCGGTCAGGACCCTGAGCCGATCTCGATCTCGCACCCGCAGAAAATCAACTCCAGGGTGAGTGGTGCCATGGACTTTCTAGTAGCGAAAGCCACTGCCATGTCCCTGGATGATCGCTATGGTTCCTCAGAAGAGATAAGAAAGGACCTCGACTCTAAGAGCGATGCCGAGCCTTGACGATCCTCACCGAGCAATCGGATTCACTGAGTACGGCCTCGGCCACGCTGCCATAGCGAAGCTTGTCGAAGCCCTTGCGTCCGTGCGTTCCCAGCACGATCATGTCGGCTCCCCACTGCCTGGCCCAGCTGACTATCTGCTCGGCGGCAGTACCGCCAACGACCTTGGTCTCGATCTGGTTTTTCGGAAAATGCTCTTTCAACTGTCTGGCGAATTCCTCCACCAGCTTCTCCTGACTTTCAAAAGAATCTTTGCGCTCGACGCCAGACTTGTGAGAATCGGTGCCGGCAACCTGCGCCACCACACTCAAGATCAAGAAAGAATCGGTCTCGAGAGCAGGTCTGTCGGCAATGAAGGCGACAGCTTGCTTGGAGACCAGGGATGCGTCCACGGCAATCAAGAATTTCATCGTACTAAGTCCTAGAAAAATTCCACGGTAAATGCCGGCTTGCCGGCGCAGATTCCGAACAGGGACTCCGGAACAGCCGCAGGGCGCTCCTTGAAAGTGCCGGTGACATACTGGACCAGCCGTCCGGGATCGACCCGGAAAGAGTCAAGCTCCTCACCATCAGCGATACCATAAGGTTGACTGACCCCCAGGGGATCATCCACGAAAATCGGCTCGTCGGCGCCCACCGCTTCGAGAAACGCCTCGGTATGCACAACTCTAGACATGACGCCGGGGCGCTTCTGGATGGTGAAGGGAGGATCGGTCACCCCGATTGCCATGATCGGATCGACATCGGGGCAGACGAACTGGACCTTGTCGAAATGAAGGTCTTGCATGCGGCGCAGAAGCGAAAGACCGTCGAGCAAAGCCCCCTGATCGAGCCAGGCCCATTCGACGATCTCGAGAGTGCGCTGTTGTGGATTACGAGCATTGAGGATGATATAGCCGCGCTCGTGCTTGAAGATATAAGAGTCCCGCTGGGGATGGTGCAGAAGACGGCGCCACTGCACCTCATTTCTCTTGATGCTCAGATTGTTCTTCTCGATCCAGTGGTCGTGAATGGGCTTCAGCTCAGCCCAGTCATCGAGAGAGAGACGGCGATAGTTCCGACTGTCTCCCAGATCGGGTATGACCCGGGCGTTTGCTTCGACTTCGTAGCGGAAATCGGAGACGGCAAAACCCATACGCCCGTAGAAAGGATACGAGAAAGGCCAGAGCGACGAGATCGGCACGCGCATGTCATGGAGAGATTGCAAACAACTGGCGATGGCCAGCCGCATGAGACCCCGGCGTCGGTATGACGGATCCGATGCCACCGCTGCAATTCCTCCGCAGGGAACGAGCCGGTCTCCCAGCCACATTTGAAAATGCGTGATACCGGCAAGACAGACCAGATCGCCCTTATGATAAGTGCCGAAAGTCTGATCGAGCATGGTCTCGTAGAAGACTTTCCAGCGGTCGAAATCGACGAAGCCGAAAGACAACGACCAGATCTCGATGGCTCTCTCGAGATGATCCGGTGTCACCGGTTTGACAACATATTCCTCTGGAATAGTAAGGGCTTTCTGCGAGTCTTTCATCGATTCGTCCAAAGTCAAGATGACCATTTTAGCTTACCTGGCAGATATAATGTGGCGATAATAAAAGCGAATTTTAGATAGCTGGTTCGAGATCGAAGTGAGAAAGTTCAGAGGCAACAGGCGAAAGGTCCAGGCTTATGTAGGCCTCGGCTCCAATTATGGCGACCGTGTGGGCTTTATCCAGCAGGCCGTCCAGCTCCTCAAAGACATCCGCCAGATCGAAGTAGTAGAATGCTCGAGCCTCTACGAGACCGAGCCCCTGGGCGACGAGTACGGTCCGGAGCAATGGTTCGTCAATGCCGTCGTCACCATCGAGACCTCTTTTTCGGCAGAGGAGCTTCTCGATGTTCTCAATGACATAGAAGACAGGCTTACCCATATGCACAAGTCCGAGTTGGACAGGGGCCAGAAAGAGCACGACGGCAGAGTGCGTATCATCGACCTCGATATTCTTTTTTATGGTGATGAGGTGCTCGATACCACCAGCCTGAGAATCCCGCACCCCAGACTGCATATGCGAGCATTCGCCCTGGTGCCGCTTCTGGAGCTCAACCCGGACCTGATGCACCCGCTCCTGCGCAAGCCTGTGGCCAAGCTCCACGAAGAGCTACCCGAGCCGGAGCAAGTATTTCTCTACGGGACTCGCGCTCGTGAGGACCATGGCTGAGACCACCTTCAAGATCGGCACTGACATCTGCTCGATAGCGCGAATCGAGCAGGTATTCGGCAAGTACCAGGAACGATTCCTCAAAAAGATACTCACCGAGGACGAGCGCACCTATGTCTTGAGCGCCCGCAGTCATATGATAAGCAGGCTGGCAGCGCGATTCGCCGCCAAAGAAGCGACCATGAAAGCACTGGGTACCGGAATTCGCGCCATCAGCTTCAAAGAGGTCGAGGTCACCCGGGCGAGTTCGGGAGCACCTGCCATCAAGCTGCACGGGCGAGCCAAAGCCCGGGCCGAAAAGCTCGGTCTCACGAATCTCGAAGTCAGTCTCAGTCACGAGCGCGAATTCGCCGTGGCTTTCGTCCTCGCCTACGGCTCGACTTCCTGATGGCAGTCATCACATTCCTGAGCGACTTCGGGCTCACCGACGGCTATGTCGGGATAGTCAAAGGGGTGATCAAAGGCATCAATCCGGATGCCGAGATTATTGATATTACCCACGATATCAAACCATGGGCGGTGCAGGATGCTGCCTGGGTACTCTTCAATGCCAGTCGATTCTTCCCTGCCGGTTCCATCCACCTGGCTGTAGTCGATCCGGCGGTGGGCTCGACCCAGAGACGAATCGCTGTGGCCAGCCGGGACATGATCTACGTCGGACCGGACAGCGGCATCTTCTCGCTCATTACCGACGATACCAGCCGCGCCTTCGAGCTCAGCAACAGGCGCTATTTCAGAGAACACCTGTCCACGAGCTTTCATGCCCGGGACATTTTCGGTCCCGTGGCAGCTCATCTTTCAGCTGGCGCGGACCCGAGGGACATGGGCGAGCCGATTGAGATAAGCAGTCTCAATCGTCTGCGAGCTGAGCCCCTGACCGAGAGCGCTTCGGGTCTGACCGGCTCCATCGTCTATATCGATCGATTCGGCAATCTGATCACCGATATCCCCAACGATCGGGCGGGGGAAGACTCCAGGCTTACGGTAGGAGACACCTCATTGAGCCTGCTCACTACTTATGCCAGTGTCGAAGTCGGCTCTCCCCTGGCTTTCAAAGGCAGCCACGGCTTTATCGAGGTTGCTCTCAACCAGGGAAGCGCCGCCGAGGTACTGGGAATCGGCAGCGGCGACCGGATCAGGCTGGAGCAAAAGCGCTAAATTATCCGCCGTCTCATTCTGGAGTGAAGCGGAGATACGCCGTCTGATGGACGTTTGAAGAATCGCATCCAGGACGGTCCGCTACCTGCCGCCGTGCCTGGGCATATAAAAGTGACCGGGCTTCTCTCCAGGCAGGTTTGTTTCAATGCCCAAGAAAAAAAATAAGACAGAATCAGATGAAAAGCCGACCTCGGAAGAATCCGGGGTAATTACCGGAGAGCCTGAATCTGAATCTGAATCCAAGCCCGAGCCCGAGCTTGAGCCCGAGCCCGAGCCCGAGCCCGAGTCGAAGCCCGAGCCGGAGCCTGAGTCCAAGTCCAAGCCCGAGCCCGAGCCTGTTTTGAGCGAAGCTCAAATAGATCAGCTCGAGACCCGGCTCGACGAGCAGCAACAAAAGCCTTTCAATCTGCCAAGCAAGAGAGTAGTTACGATTCTCTGCCTTGCTCTGGGTGGGCTCTTCTACCTTACTTCTCTGGCTTTCACCAGCGAAGTCCTTATTCTTCTAGCCGGTATGTTCGTTTTTCTGGGCATCTATCCGGAGACCCGTCTTAAGATGAAGAACCGGACCACTCGCCTGGCGGTGGAGTTCGGCTTGATCTTCGTCACCTCTATCGTGGTCTTCCTGCTTCTGAAAACCACCCTGGGCAGCGACATGGATCAAGCCAAAGTTGTGATCATCTTTCTGACGATCATGGCCGCCAGGCTAATTGTCTGGCCTATCTACACATTTCAAGACGACGACTGAATCGGAAACTGAATCGGAAACTGAGTCCGCCAACAGGTCGCCATATGACTGTCAGATCAAGATTTTGCTGGAAATTATGATCCCACAGGAATATCGATCTGGAGATATGCCTGTGAGGTCACTTTCTTTCTGAAAATTATGACCTCACGGTCATATCTGAGCGAAGGAATCATCCGGATCAGGCAGGGGCCTCGGGCTCTTCTTTCGACGCCTCCTTGGACTCATCGTCCGGGCTTGTGTCGATGGGTCTGCCGATTGCCATGGCAATCATCAGGCACTGGTCCACCCTCTCCATGATCTCCTGGGGGAAGGAGCCTATCTTGCTGACAAGAAGAGTCTTGGGGATAGTGGCGATGACGGTACAGTCGATTACCGAGTCCAGGCGAAGACCGCCCTGCTTGCCTTCTTCCGAATCCATCTTGACCACGACCTGGGTAGGCTCCCGGGCGGCCCGGGAGGTATTGCTGGTAAGCGGCACTAGAAGGACGTCGTCAAGACGCTCGTTATTGTAGTCGTTGCTTATCAGCACAGCCGGACGCCGCTTGGTCTGGGTCTGACCATCATCGGTGGTGTAGGGAAACGAGACGAGGACTACATCGCCTTTCCGGTATCTGGCTGGTTGTTTAGTTGACATCCAATGGACAACTATTACTAAGTTAAAACAAACAGGAAGCTGCCGCTTTTAATTGTACCAACGTACAGCCTGGTCCGGCAGAGATTTTCAGCCAAATTCGAAATGCCCAAATAGGGCTCCGAAGAACCCTTACCGGACGAATAAACGAGACAGGAATCTAGACGTCTTGATAGAGACGGTCGTAGACGTCGGCGTCAGCCATGACACGCTGGGAGAGGAACGTGGCTGATTTGACGGCTTCAGTCCTGTTGGGGAGGTGCGAGAGAACGACTTCTTTCAAGACGTTCCAGGCGCAGAGCTCGACAGGAATCGGCTCCTGATTCTTGAATCCCTTTAAAAGCTTATCAATATCCATGTATTGAGCGGGACCTCGTGAAGATGGCGAAATCGAAGAGTATTTCGGAAGTATAGAGGCTTTCAAGAGGATAATCAAGTTTTTTTAATGTTGGACCTGAAGATTTATCTTGAGAACCTTGTACACCTCAAGAACGTTATTCCCAGAAAGCCCTGTGAAAATAACAATTCCAGGCAATTATTTTTCGGCTCGAAGGGGGGAAATCGCTAGTTAAATCGCTCGGGAAATTTCTCTTTCAGAAAGTCGATTGTCCGCTGGGTGCCGCCGCCGGGAACGATAATTTCGGCAATTCCCTGCTTGAGGAGGTTCTCCCGGTCCTCGTCGGGGATGACGCCGCCGCCGAAAACCAGGATATCGTCCACACCCTGGCTCTTGAGCAGCTCCACCACCCGGGGAAGCAGGGTCATATGGGCGCCGGAGAGAATGCTCAGACCGATAGCATCCACGTCTTCTTGAATCGCGGTCTCGACGATCTCCTCCGGGGAGCGGTGCAGACCGGTGTATACGACCTCGACTCCGGCGTCGCGAAGGGCTCTGGCAATCACTTTCGCCCCTCTGTCGTGCCCATCGAGACCGGGTTTGCCAATAAGGACTCTGACTTTTTTCTTTGCCATAACGGTAGCCATCTTCTATCTCCGGGTAATAGAAGACGATTTTACATTAAAATCCAGGGCTTCAAGGAGCCGACTCGATAGCCTTAACCGCAGTCTTGGCCTCGATTGTAGCCGCGAGGTCATCGAAGGGCTTGAGGTTGTACTTGTTAATCAAATAAAAACATCTACTGGTCTTGAGAAAGACATATTTGAGAAAACGGGGCTGCTCGAAAGAGACTATCTGCTCCCAACGAAGGGTCCGGCGAAAGAAAAGCATCTGCAGGCGGATCCTCTCGCCGTCGGTCTCGACCTTGTTGGCCTCGAAAAGAAGCGGTATCAGGATCATCACATCCACCACCGCCAGAAAGGCGAAGAAAAAGAGCTCTTTGCCAGGGTCCATGGCAAGACCGAGCTTCATTCGATTGAGCAGGCTCATCACCATGGAGAGGTTGAGCAGGAGCAGGACCAGAGAGCCGCTGTAGCGGAAGAGCTTGCCCAGGAGCCACATTTTCCAGACCCGGGGTCGATCGTAATCCACCGGCTGGGCCAATATCGGTCCGGATTCTTCTTTGGTGCGTTTCTTTTTGCGCTTAGCCATTACTCGATACTTTAATACATCTTTCAAAGTTAGAAAGATCCGTCGAAAAAAAGGTACAACTCAAAACGTTCCCTTAGAACCCCGATCTGGTGAAATGATGGCAAACAAGAAACTCGCTGACTACCTCTTCGAGCGGATCAAGAAAGCCGGCGTCGAATGCACTTTCGGCATTCCCGGTGACTTCGTCCTTCCTTTATATGCTGCTCAGGAGCGCATCGGTATCAAGACCGTAGTCATGACCCACGAGCCGTCCATCGGTTTCGCCGCCGACGCCTATGCCCGTCTCAAGGGTCTGGGTGTCGCCCTCACCACCTACGGGGCAGGCGGTCTCAATATGATCAATCCCATCGCTCTGGCCTATGCCGAAGAGTCCCCGGTGATTGTCATAAGCGGCTCCCCCGAGACCAGGTATCGGAGCCAGAAACCGCACCTGCATCACTGCGTCAAGACCTTCGATACCCAGTACAACGTCTTCAAGGAAGTCACCGAGTCCCAGACCCTCCTCGAAAACCCCCTCACCGCCCAGACCGAGATCGACCGGGTCTTCGACACCACCATCAAACAATCCCGTCCGGGCTATATAGAGATCCCCCGGGATATGGTCAATTTCGAGATCCCGGTGGTGAGCGAGCGGGCACCGCAATCGGTGGAAGGCAACTCTCCGGCCGTGGCCGAAGCAGTCACCGAAATCATCGATCGCCTGCAGAAAGCCCGGCAGCCGGTGCTTTTCGCCGGTGCCGAAGTGCGCCGTTTCAAGCTCCAGGACAAAGTAATCAGCCTGGCGCAAGCCCTCAATATC
>JAGQHH010000230.1 GCA_020431945.1 Cyanobacteria bacterium HKST-UBA02
ACCACTGTCTGCCTGTACTCGGACCCGTCGGCATACCTGCCGGTAACAACGAACTCAGCCGTCTTGCCCGACTCTTCCCTGTACTCGAAGAAGAGATCAGAGGTGCGCCCTTCGAACAGATCCAGGGGGCGAGAAGGAGACATGGTGCCGCGGACTATGGAACAATGGCTCGCCTCGATCTTGACCTCGGTGACAGCAGGCGCACCGATGTCCCGAGCGATCTGCCGGAGCGCTTCTTCCAGCTCTTCACCGGGAGTGACAAAAGTGGAAGTGCCTCTGGCGATTCGAGCAAGCTGGCTCAAGAAGCCGAAATTGACTGCGGTATCGACACCGACAGAGAACACGCGCACTCCCCGGATCTTGCTATTGGCATATTTGAGAGCCGAATGCTCGTCGGCAATCTGTCCGTCGGTGATCAGCACAATCACCGGAAGGTTCTTGGTCTCCCCCTCTTCGGCGAACAACGAGACAGACTCTTTGAGAGCGCCCAGGATCTCGGTTCCGCCCCGGGCATCGTTTCGATCGATGAAGCGCAAACCGGCTTCGATGTTCTCTTCCGTAGCTGGAAGAAGCCGCCCCTCGAGCATGTCGTCGTCGTGCAGCCAGATCGACTCGTGATCGAACGCATCGATAGCAAATCGATCATCGGGTCCGAGGCTGGAGAGAAGAAACTGACAGGCTCTTCTTGCAGAGACGATCTTCTCTCCCGCCATCGACCCGGATCGGTCAACCAGAAAAACTATGTCACGCTTTACTCTGGTCCCGGCACTGGCAGGAGGTGCCACCAGAGAAAGCATCGCCAGGCGACCGGCCTGCTTGCCGGGATACGGTGTCGACACCGCCATGGCGGTCACATCCTCGACAGGCTGGCGCCAGCGCAGGACGAAATCGCGATCGGCCAGCTCATGTCTCCGGGCCAGACTGACCCGGACGGAGCCTGAATCATCCAGGGATGTCTTGACGGCATGCTGGCTGCAAGCCAGGTCGGCGATGGCTCCTTGATCGGCGATATCGACAGTGATACCAAGGGGAATATCGGGCTTGAAGCCGTCCGCCAGACGTGGAGGCGATATCCGGGAGGCATCCGGGACCCGGTCGGTGTCAGCAGAGAAGCCCTTGCCCACGCAATCGCGATCCAGCTCTTCGCCGGGAATATAGCGGGGCGCTATTACAAGTGGCAAACGAATCTCGGTGCAGCCGTCATCGAAATGCTGTAGCTTCTCGGTGTACTCGAGGATGATGGTGATGCTCTGCCCGGGCGGAATATTGCCGACATTGACCGTGAAGATGTCGTCCCTCTCCTGCTCCATGATGGCAGCACGCTTGCCGTCTTCGATAGCTTGCTGATACTGCTGCCGGGCCTGCTGTCGCTCGGCGATCACTCCTTCCACTACCCGACCGTCTACTTTCATAGTGAAGGAATTGACGGAGGCGCTACCCGACAGCGGGAAGATATAGGTTGCCTCGAGATGCTCGGGAAATTCGTTCTTGAACTGCTGAACGATTTTCACATCAGCCACCCTACCGGTGACCCGGGCATCGATATCCATGCCAGCCAGAGGCAGATTGGTGGTCGTCTCTCGCTGCTTGACGGAAAGAGTGCCGACTTCGCGCTTGCGGTCATAAAAGAGATCGTTCAAAAGCGCGATCAGCTCATCCTTTGTCCTCTTTCCGTCCATGGGTAGCTCCTCCGTCAGCGGCATCGCTGCCTGCCCTGAGAACCTCCAGGGCGGCTTTGATCCGGTCTAGAATAAGTGTCTCTTCCATTTCCGGGCTCCAGTCTCCATCGGCGACCAGTTTGAGCCCCGGCTCGATGACGATTTCCCTCAGAAGGGTCGTCTTGAATGTCTCCTTGCCCAGCAGTTTGCGTTTGACACGATTCGACTCCTGAACAGTCTGCACCACGTTCTCCAGCTCTTCATCGGTAGACCCGTATAAAAGGGACTGTATTTCCGACAGGGGCAGAGAAACGCTCTGAAGCGCCTTGATGGCGAGTATTTGCAGTACATGGCGCTCACCATACCGGGCCTGACGACCTTCCATTTTGGGACGATCGATTAAACCCAGTGAGGTGTAATAGCGGATAGTCCGAACATCCGGCGCCGAGGATACCCTCTGATCCTGTTGAACGTTGCTGAGTCCTCGCTCTTGAAGTAAGCGAGCCACCTCTTCCGTCAACTGGTCTACCGTGAACGTCGCGTCATCCGCAACCATAACAGTATTGTCACCCACAACTGTCATACTGTCAAGATGCTACCCGGATCCAGCTCGAATCTTCCAGAGCCTTTTATTCACAGGCTTTTACGGCTTTTTCACACTCTTTCGGCATCTGACAATCGACAAAATCCTTTACAGTTTTACAGCAATCTATCATATTGCCGTAATATTGCAAGCTTTTCAGACTTGCGGACAATCAGATTCAATATATATAGGTCGGAGCTTTGTCAGAACAATTGAAACCATTACACCTTTTATGACAGTAATACCTTTACTGTCATACTGTAATACTGGCGTTCTTACGGGAAGCCCGTTCCTTTTTCAGGCGCGATTTTTCGGATCCGGCGTTTTTAAAAACATAACCAGCTCGACCCGGTCCTCAGGCGTCCAGCTTATAGCCGACCCCGTGGACATTGCGGATTAGAGAAGGCTCGCCTTTGGTGTCGATCTTGTTGCGCAGCTTTTTGACGCTGGTCCTTATGGTCTCGGGAGACTTGTCCGAGTCGGCGGTCCAGACCCGGTCGAGCAGGGCTTCGGCGCTGAAGACCTGGCCTTTGTGACGCATCAGGAATTCGAGCAGGGCGAACTCCATACGAGGAAGGTGGATCTCCTCACCGCTCTTGGTGACCTTGTGAGCAGTAATATCGATGGCTATGTCCCCGGCGCTGAGCACCTCGCCCGAAAGCGAGCTCGGACGTCGGAGAAGGGCGCGGATTCGAGCCGAGAGCTCTTTGAGATGGAAGGGTTTGGTGAGATAGTCATCGGCACCAGCATCGAAGCCCACTTCCTTGTCCGGAACAGTGCCGCGGCCGGTGAGAATCAAAATAGGCGTCTGACCACCCTGGGCCCGGTAATTCTTGCAGACCTCGATACCGTCCATTTTGGGAATCGTCAGGTCCATGATGATGATGTCGTATTTATAGGACTTCATCATGTCCAGGGCGTCGGTACCGGTCTCCACCCATTCCACCAGATAATGCTCGAACTCCAGCCACTCCTGGACGGTCCCTGCCAGGTTGCGATCGTCTTCGACGAGGAGTACTTTAGCCATCTACCGGTATTGGAGACCGAACAACTACAAACGAAGAATAGACTACTATAAATAGCTATCAAGGGTGGAAAGGCGGACACTAAATATTCTGCCCACCTTGACAGTTTATTCCGCGAAAGACGACTGCATGCGGCCTCGCCTGAAAATTTATCACTACCAGCTTGCTCTCGTGGCGATTCCGCTTCTCTTCGAGCTGATATTCGTGGCTTTTCTCACCTCCATGCTCTTCGAAGCCGAACAGGATCTAAAAAGAGAGATCCTGTCCAAAGAGATCACCTACCGAACCGGAGTTTTCGGCCGCTATGTCGCCGAAGGTGCCACCGTAGCAGCAGCATACAGCACCACCTCGAGCGATTTCTTTCGGGATCGCTATGAGAACAACAAGCTTGGCTGTCGGCGCGCCATCAAGGAGCTCAAAGAGCTGGTGGTGGAAAAGGGCGACAGAGTGCAGATCAAGCGGGTGGACAATGTCGAGCAGATTGCCGAGAAGGGTCAGAAGATTCTCGACCAGGTCATAAGCGATGTTGACCAGCGCCGGCGGGGGGAGGTCTCGGGCTCGAGATTCCATGGACCGGTGGCGATGATGACCACCAAGAGATTGATCGATTCGCTGATCAAAGAGACCCAGGTCATCCTGACCGAAGAGAACGAGCTGGCAAGGCAGTATTCACTGAATTCGGCGCGATCACGCAAACGCGTCCACTATCTGCTCATGGCTTTCGTAGGCTTCAGTGTCGGTGCCGCCTTCCTTTTAAATAGGTGGTTCTCGGTCTATATCACCAGACGACTCAAGGCGGTCATCGACAACACCCAGAAAGTGCCGAAAGGAGAAGCTCTCAGCCCTCCAATCGGAGGCACCGATGAAATAGCCCAGCTCGACAAGGTCTTTCACGAGATGGTCGACGAGCTCTATTCGGCTCAAAAGATGAAACAGTATCTTCTTTCTATGGTAAGCCATGATCTACGCTCACCCCTCACCTCCGTGCAGGGCATGCTCACCATGATGGGCGCCGGCGCTTTCGGGGAGCTAACAGAGAAAGCCAAAAAGCGGGTTGAATCTGCCGAGAACGAGCTCAGCCGCCTGATCAAAATGACCAATGAGCTTCTCGACGTGGAGCGCCTGGCCTCCGGCAAGCTCGAGATGCAGCCGGAGCCGGTTCAAGCCAGCGATATTCTTCAAGCGGCGGTGGGCTCGATGCAGGCCCTGGCGGACCAGCACCAGGTCAAACTTTTCTGTGATGCTCCGGAGCTCGAGTTCGTGGCCGATCGGGAACGCCTGATCCAGGTAGTGATCAATCTGCTCTCCAACGCCATCAAGTATTCCCCGGAAGGCTCCACAGTGCTCCTTTCGGCAAGTGTGGTCTCGGACAGTACCGGTCAGGACCAGATTCTATTCAAAGTAACCGACGAAGGTCGAGGAATTCCAGCAGAGTTCATCGACAGGATATTCGAGCGCTTTCAGCAAGTGGAAGAGTCCGATGCCACCGAGAAAGGAGGGAAAGGGCTCGGTCTGGCCATCTGCAAGTCCATTGTCGACGCCCATTCCGGGGTCCTGTCCGTGGAAAGCGAATTGGGTAAAGGAAGCACTTTCTGGTTTTCGATTCCATCAAATAACCAGTAGATTTCTGCGAAATGTCAATGCGGATTCTACGTTTAATCTTGAGATTTAATCTGGGTACCAAAAGGTCACAATTGATTCGTATCCTGACAGTATCGCAGCTCAAACTTACTTACTACTGGTTCGTTTTTAGATAGGTCGAGTTCATGAGAGCAATCGCAAGTTTCATTTCAGTACTAGCTGTCGCCGGATTCATCGCAGTTTGCCCTGCCAGCGCTCAGGAGTTCCCAGCCCCGGCTCCGAGCCAGCCCCAGGCAGAACCTCAAATCACCCCTGAGATGAGAGCCCAGATGAAGCCCGGAATCCGTTACACCATCGGCTCGAAAAAAACAGCCGGCTGGCAGCATAATCTGGTCAAATCCAATAAGAATCTCGGAAACTACTTCTGGGCCGAGATGAGCAGCATGCAACAAGCCTCGGTGTCCGAGCGCACCGGTCCCCAGGCGCAGCATGTCGCCAGACAGAAACAGGAATATCACTACATCAAACCTCAGCATGTAGCTAACCCCATCAACCCCGCCTGCAAGCTTCCCCCCAAACACGCAGTGGCCAGGCGGCTCCCCGAGACCAATGTGAGCGCCAGTCTTTCTCATCGTCGCAATGACGTATCGGGACAGCTGATCAGCCAGCAGACAGGTGCCAAGGTCTACGCCGAATATGGCAACAGCACCAATACCAATGCCAGAGGCTATCTGAGCAGCAAGGAAGCCTACGGCAAATTGATGAACGACTGAAAAGTTTTTCTGTGAGCAGCGAGTGGGTGCGGGTCCGTGCAAACGGTCCCGTACTTTTTTGGAGACTTGCCATGGGTTTGAGCCCGGAGACGGACGGGCAAGTTGACACTAGAGTCAGTTCCGAATCACAGCGGGGTTGCCTGTGAAAAACCTTTCTTTCAATTCGGTGTGGATGAGTATCGTCTTCGGCATACTTCTCGCTACTGCACCGGCCTGGGTGGACAAAACACCTGAAGCCGGTTATGACGCACCCTGGGTGTTTCACGGCAGTCATAAATAGTCGTGTCAAGAAAGAGTCGACTACTCCCTCTCGTTATCATTTCGTGCATTTTTCAATCGCTCTGTGCCTGCTCCGCGGCTCAGGCGCAGCCTGGCAAAGGGGCCTGGAACAAAGATCTTTCCAACTTGATGGACAACATCGAGAAAGAGATCAAGACGGACAAACCGCCATCCGAATCACCACCGGAGCCGGCTCCAGTGCCTGAGTCGATAGAGCCTAAGCCGGAACAAAACGAGCCCGAGTCGGCCGAAGAGCAGGGCGAGCTCAAGGAAGAAACAGAGGCACCACCGGAGCCGAAGAGCCCGGGCGCGGACGGCTATCTCGCACTGATAGACGAGAACGGTCTGGCTCGCTGGCCGGAAGACCGAATGCCGGTCAAAATCTATATCGATCAGAAGAGCAGCCTGCCTCACTTCAAAGAAGAATTCCCTGGAATGCTCCAGAACGCATTCAAGAAATGGCAACAAGTGTGTCCAGACATCCTCAACATCGAGTTCGTTCAGGAGAGAGACCAGGCAAGCATCGTCTGCACCTGGACAGAGGACAGGGACCAGATGATGTCTCTGAAAGAAGGCGGAAACACCATGGTGATTCCTGACGAAGACGGAATTCTGAGCGTCGACATGAAGATACTCACCCTGCCTCCCCCGGGCAACAGCGTCATTCCCTTCAACTATATGGAACGGGTTTGCCTGCATGAAGCAGGACATGCTCTCGGTCTTACCGGTCACAGCGATCAAAAGAGCGATATCATGTTCGGTACCGTCTATCCTGACCAGCGAGCTGGCGAGCTCACAGAAAGAGACAGAGACACCCTCTCGGCCCTCTATCATCTAGACCGCCGGACGCTCATGGCCTCGAGGCTGGACCCGGCAAAGGAAGCCGACCAGAAAGCCCTCAGCTCCTCCAATCCGAAAGTCAAAGCTCTGGCCATGAGCAATATGGCTGTGCGAGCCCTGGCCGACAAACAGTTCGACAAGGCGGCCAAACTACTGGAAGACGCTCACAAGCTCGATCCCACCAACAAGCTGATCGCCAAGAACCTCGGGGGAGTCTATGCCAATTACGGCTCCATCGCCGCCATGACTTTCAATCTTCCCGGCGCCTGCATGTATTTCAAGAAATCCCTGCCGCTTCTCAGCCTGAGTGGAGACCGGGAGGCTCAAGTCCAGGTCCTGAGCAACTATGTGAAAGTGCTCCGAATGCTCAATCAGAAAACCGAGCTCGAGAAAATGGAGAAAAAACTGGCCGAGCTCAGCAAGTGAAAAGTTCCGCCTTTTTGGGGCGGAACTCCACTCACTCGCTCAGAAAAACTATCTTACAGGCAGACCAGATTCCGGGAGACGGGCACCTGATTCAGTGCCGGACTGTTCGCTCTACCGAGAACGGTCTGGATACGATTACCGGTGTGTGGGAGATGCAGATCAGAGTTGGTCTCGGGCTGTGTGTGTGTGTGGATGGATGGAGGCTCGAGTCCGCTGAGTCTGTAGATGAGATCCAGCTCCAGGTCGTTAGGTCCATAGATTGGCGTGGTTAGCGACATCTGAGCTGCATCCCCCTGATTACACTGAGTAATCGAATCCGGCGGTTCAATCAATACTGGTAGTCTACGCAGCAAGTGTGAACAAATGGTTCCCAAATGAGGGGGTATTCTTAAATCAGAAACTCGCCGGATAAAAACTGGAAAAATCGCAATATTGCGATATTTGGAAATTGCAAAAAAAGGAAGACGCACCAACAGCGGGTGCGTCTTCATTCTTATCTGTTTTTCCGGGCTTCTGAGCTAACCGGGATCACTCCTCGGTCTGCTCTGCGTTTTCCTCATCCTCTTCCTCTTTCTCGGATTGCGGAGGAGGGGCACCGGCTCTACCCAGGGCCGACCGGAGCCGACTGTCATTGGGCTTGCCCTTGCGCGGCGGCAAGGCGGAGACCTGAGGCTGGATGTTGTCCATTCTTTCTGGAGTCTCATCGGTTTCAGACTCGGTCTCGCTCAGCTCATTCTTGAGCTGTTTTCTGGCCTTCGCACCGGGGTCGTCCTTCTTCTTCCCGGCAGCAGGTAGCGGCGCAGCCGGTTTCTGCCTGGCCTGCCCTGTAATGGGAATGGGCGTGGGCACCGGCACATAGCCTGGCGGTCTCGAATGATGCTGCTGGGCATCGAGAGCCTGATTGCGCCGATATTCCATCTCAGCTCGCATCTGCTCTTCCCTTGCTACGGCCTCGGCCCGGGCACTGTCATCCATACTGCCCTGGCCGGGCTCATGATGGGCAGCGCCGTGGCCTTCGCGTGCCAGAGATTCATAACCGGGATCCGAGACAGGTGCATGGGCACCCGGTTCAGCAGCGCCGGCATGATGGCTGAAACCACCCTGGGCGATACCACCTTCCGCGGGCTGGACACCGTAAGTGTAGCCTTCCACAGGACCCTGAGCCTGACTGCCTGCATGACCCGAACCGTAGTGTCCGCTCGAAGGCTCGATCGGTCCGCCGGAGATCATGTCCGGGCTGCCGGTGCCTGAGGCGGGGGTGATAGTGCTATCCATCGGCGCTGCCGATTGGGCATAGCTCTCACCGGTGCTTCCGGTCTGTCCGCCGGCATGACCTGTGTGACCGGCGGTGTGTCCTCCGGCATGTCCACCGCTGTGGGCTGTGGAATCACCTGTATAAC
>JAGQHH010000231.1 GCA_020431945.1 Cyanobacteria bacterium HKST-UBA02
CCCGGCACCCAGCTCACGATGCGGACGTTCCACACCGGCGGCATCGCCGGTCGCGACATCGCCGGCGGTCTGCCCCGCGTCGTCGAGCTGTTCGAGGCTCGCTCGCCCAAGGGCAAGGCGGTGCTCGCCAGCACCAGCGGCGTCGTGCGCATCAGCGAGGACGAGGGGCGCGGCAAGATCGTGACCGTCGTCGACGACGAGGGCAACGAAGACGCCTACACCCTGCCGGCGCAGGCCCGGCTCGAGGTGGTCGACGGCCAGGAGGTCATCGCCGGCGACCCGATCATCGATGGTCCCCGCGACCCCAAGGAGCTCCTGGAGATCAAGGGCATCCGCGAGACGCAGCAGTACATCGTGGACGAGGTCCAGGCGGTGTACCGAGATCAGGGCGTGCCGATCCACGACAAGCACATCGAGCTGATCGTGCGCCAGATGACCAAGAAGGTCGCCGTCCAGGAGCCGGGCGAGTCCGAGTTCCTGCCCGGCGAGCGGGTCGACAGCCGGATCTACACCGAGGCCAACCGCGCCCTCGTGTCCGAGAGCAAGCGGCCGGCCGAAGCCCGTCCCGAGATCATGGGCATCACCAAGGCATCGCTCGCCACCGACTCGTGGCTCTCGGCCGCCTCCTTCCAGGAGACCACCCGCATCCTCACCGAGGCTGCCGTGGAAGGCAAGAAGGACTGGCTGCGCGGCTTGAAAGAGAACGTCATCATCGGTCGCCTGATTCCTGCCGGTACCGGCTTCCAGGGCCATCAAATGCCCAACGAGGAAGAAGAGGAAGAGCAGGACATCTATCCGCCAATCGGTGAAGGCAGCTTCAACGTCCCGCAATAAGAGTGACTTGCATCACTCGAATCATTTGCTGGTTTTTGCAGCATTCTTGCGGAGCTTGGCTTCGGCTCGCTCGATAAAGCTCTTGCAAGTATCTTTGCCCGGAGCGCCGTAGAGATAGAGGGGATTCTCGCCCCGGTCGTCGGCAATGACGGTGCAGGGATACTCGTGGATGTCGAATCTCTCCACCAGCTCCTGCATCTTGCTGTCGTCTTTCCTGTTCAATAGGGAATGATCCACCATCATCACCGGTAGATACTTTTCGTCGATGATCTTGGCGATATCGTCATCGTTGAAGATCTCGCTTCTTACCCGGTCGCAGTGGAAATCCCGGGCTTTCATGAAGAAATAGAGAGGCAATTTGCCGGTCTCTTTCTTCTCCGCCTCGAGATTGGCCAGGGAAACCCAGTGAACCTGACCGGGTCCTTCCGGCTCAGGCTGCCACTCTCGGCCTTCCTGCATGCGATCGATGATCTCCTGACGGTTTATGCCCCAGGAGACACGCAGAGCCGAATAACCCACCGGTCTTTCGGTGCGCAGCATGATCGGCGCTACCACAGCGATCTCGGGCGAGGAGTAATAATACTTGTAGAGCTCCACCGCCCGCTTGTTCTCGAAAGGGCGGCAGTCCCCGTCCTGCTCCACCCGGTACTGCCTGACCTGAATCGGGACGAAGTGCTTTTCGAGAAAAGCGGCTATCCGTTTGTCCGAGAAAGTAGTGGATTTGATCTGGTCGCAGGCCGGACATTTCTGCAGGGTGAAATAGAAGAATGCAGGCTTCCTGGTCTTCATGGATTCTTTGATGCCATCCTCGGCGGTGCGCCATTTCACCCGGTCGATCACCTGGGGCGGGGCGATCAGCTCGCCGATCGCCACCACGCTTCTGAGTAGCAGGAAAAGAGCGGTGAATCCCAGGAGCCAGTCCGGAGTCGTGGTGGTCTCGAGACGATCAGGAAGAGCCATAGTTCACCTC
>JAGQHH010000232.1 GCA_020431945.1 Cyanobacteria bacterium HKST-UBA02
CTTTTCAGTTGCTCGGAAAGCTCCGCAGGCTCCAGGGGAGGAGCAACCAGACAGTCTTTTTTGAGGCCCGAGATAATCCGGGAAGAAGCCGGGGCATGTCTGACAGCCCAGCCGAGTCGAGGGCGCAAAGAGCGATCGGCCGGGTCCTGTTGAACACCGAAAAAGCCGCTCAGCATCTCCATCTCGAATACCTCGCCGGTTCGCAGGTCAGCGAAATAGAAGGGTACTTGAGAGATGCCGGAAGGGAGGCTGTCGCTGCCGAAGCCGAAGACATCATCGAAAAGGAGGGGATTCCTGACGGTACAGCACCCGGTCAGACTGTCCTTCAAATAAGGAAAGAGTTTGACTATCCAGCCATTGATCCGGGTGCCCGCGTATACCTCTTCGTCTTTGCAGATGTTCTGCCAGAAGCTCAGATCCGGACTGCCCATGGCTGTCTGCCAGAGGTTGTCGGCGATCTCTCTTACTGCCGGAAGCCACCAGTCGAGATCGAAACCCTCGAGAAGATCGAGCTTCCTTACAAGAAGAGCCCAGTCGCTTGCTTCACCCAGAAGCGTGACCGAGGGAATTCCGCATCCGGAGAAAAGAACGAGAGTGAAATAGTTCTGAAAAGTATCGAGGAGCGCTACCTGGCAGGCGAGTTTCTCGATCGCACCACTGGTGGTGAAATCACAGGAAAGAGAAGCGAATCGCTCACCGATGATCGTCTCGACCTCTCGAGCCAGAGCTTCTATGCCAGCTCCCCAGTCGCTTTCCGGCGATCGAGCATCGAGCCCGGGCACGGAGGCTGTCACTAAAAGTTTGCCTTCGTGGCTGACGAAGCGGTGACGGTACTTCTCGGGATTGTTATTGATGTGCTGGGCGAAGCCCTGAACAACGGCAATCCAGATCATGTCCGGAGAAAGAACGAGAGGTCTGTGCCCGGCATACGCCAGGTGGACCGCAGAGAACAAAGGATTATTATAGACCTCGTCCACCGATTTGCAGTTGTAGTCCGAGCAAGAAAGAATAGTCTGGTCTTCCTCTGGACTCATTGACTGATGCTGCAGCAATCGCTCCAGCACCGCCACTGTGAGTCGCTCGGGAAGCGGCTCGGAAGCCGGTTCTACATCATGAACACGAAAGCTGATCGAGGCGGGATCCTGGATGGTTTTTGGCATAGGGCTCCTTCCTTTGCTGGTGGCAGAAATCCGCCCTCCGTCACGGATAACGGAAGGATGATTCGAAAGTTTCTATTAATATTATCGCTCATTTCGCCTCCGGGCGCAACCACGCAAACCCTTACCCCGCAATACTTTCCGGCGACGAGAACAGGTCATTTCGAGGCTTTTTTGTCGGTTTTTCGGGTCGTAGAAAAGGGTAGAAAATAGGTCTACTCTCCAGGAAATGGAGGACCAAGAATGACATTTTCCGGCTTCAATATTCCCGAGTTCCTGCCCAAGGACCTGATTCCAAAAGACCTCTGGCCCAAGGATCTGCGTCAGAAGATCTACGAGCATATGGGCAAGGATCCGGCAACCCTGCCGATCATCACCGAGCAGTTCGAGAAGTACAATCAGCCAAACCTGCAGCTCGCTCTCGACGAGCTCACCGGCACCGAAGGACGTAGCGCCCATATCCTCGGGATCCAGGGCGGCTTCATGGGAGCGATCACCGGTACGGCTCTGGGAGACCTGGTGTCTCCACCCTCGGTGGCAAGCTTCGTCGGTCTCGGTGGAGCCAAGGAAGGCTCGGTCCAGTATCTGAACATGAATCTGGACGGCGATCGCAAGCTCGCCTGCGTCCAGGCCGGTCTCTATCTTGTCTCGGGAAAGCCCAAGCTGGTCTTGCTTTTGAGACAGCAAGCGGTGATGGACATTATGAACTCTGCCAAGATCAACCTCGATGTCATGGCAGAAGACGCAAAGGACGCCGAGGAGTTCGTTAAGAACATCCAGAGAGCCGTGGGGCGCCACAATGTCTATCGCGGGAAAGTCCTCTCGGTGTCGAGCGGCGATGGTCCAGGTGCCGGTCAGGGACTGCAATTCCACAGTCTTCCCGAAGTCTCCCGGGACAAAATCATCCTTCCCGACGGTCTGCTCAAACGCATCGAGAGACAGACCGTGGAGGTCGGCAAATACAGCGAAAAGCTCAAGAGAGCCGGTCGACGGCTTAAGCGAGGCATTCTTCTGCACGGCAAGCCCGGCACGGGAAAGACGCTCACAGCCATGTATCTGGCCTCCGAGATGAAAGGCCGGACGGTATTTCTAGTGACCGGCAGAGGTCAGGGGACGATAAACAGCTCCTGCTTCTTTGCGCGCTGGCTGGAGCCGTCCATGGTGGTCATCGAGGATGTGGACCTGATCGCCGAAGATCGAAACGCTCCGGGTGGCTGCAATACAGCCCTCCTGCTCGAGCTCATGAACGAGATGGATGGTCTCGCTGACGATGTCGATGTGCTTTTCGTGCTCACCACCAACCGTCCGGACATACTGGAGCCGGCCCTCGCCTCGCGCCCGGGACGGGTGGACCAGGCCTACGAGGTACCGCTTCCGGACGCAGACTGCCGCCGGCGACTCTTCGATCTCTACTGCCAGGGTCTCACCATCAAAGTCGACGACATGGAAGTATTCGTCAAGCGCACAGCCGGAGCGAGCGCCGCCTTCATCAGCGAGCTCATGCGCAAGGCCGCGCTTTTTGCCGCCGCCGATAGTGGCGAGGACATCGTCGTGGAGTCGAGACATCTCGACGAGGCCATGCACGAGATGGTGGTGGCAGGGGGTCCCCTGACCAAGAGCCTCCTCGGCTCCAGGGGAATCGGATTCAATCCGGAAGCTTAGCCTCGCAGGCTCAGATTAATTCGCCCGAACCCTTGCTCGGCCAAGACCACAAGCCTCCTGACAAGCATCCAGGGAGAGGCTTTAGGCCCGGTTGCGGGTAAATAAACAAGAGCGCATAGCAGAGGTGGAGGCAACCCCATGTCCGAATCCGATCGTCCCGAGCAGAAAAACAACATCTCTCCCCCGGGCTTCGATTTCAATTTCACGGACGCCAAACTAAGCGACGTCAAACCTCCGGGCAAGAGTGAAGGCACACCACCTGCCGGGGACTTGCAGATAGCTTATGGCGACCCTCCTCAGACCCGTCAGGAGAAGTTGCAGGAGTTCGTGGACGGCTTCGGCAAAGTCGGAAAGCTCTACTCGGATTCGGTCCAGGACAACGACCGCTTCGGCAAGTTCCAGGATCGAATGGCTCAGGTCTATAGTAGCGACAGGGACGGTTTCCTAGACCTGGCGCGGGTCGGCAAGGAGATGACCGACAAGCCGCCTGCCAGCCCCGAGAAGCTCGGCGAAGGACTGGCAGATGCCATAGCCGACAAAATCAGCCGTATGCAGGCTGGAGGCAATGTGGAGCTGGACGGACCCGAGATGATGAATTTCCAGGGAGCAGTGGCGGGCATGATGCTGGCGGCACGCTCTACTTTCGAGCCGGGAACCATGGACAAGCAGACCGTAGCCATGGTGGACGCCCTGGATGCGCGCTTGCAGGCGAAAAACGTCCCATATATTCGCGGCATCATCTGGGGCGATACCCACGAGCCCGGGCTGGCATTGATCCGACCCGGCACCCAGGTAGACCGGCACAACTACCTCTGAACGGCTATTGCAATCCCGGTCTCGGCTCCGCCGGCGGTGTCGAGATCATCAGATCGTTTCCTTCCCACTTGCTCTGCAGAACCGGGGTCTGGACCTCGCCATTGCGGTCGAGCTGGACTTCTTCCTGGACTTTAGACTTCATGAAGTCGAAAACATTGCCCAGTTTGGGATCCTTTCTGAGCCCGTCGATAAGATAGTGCGTGAACACGCCGTTCTCGTAGCGCTTGGACTCCCATGAGGTCTGATTGGCGCCACTTGAGCAAATCACCATCTGTCCGGTTCCCTGAGCGACCTGATTGGCATCGACGCCGAAATTGCGGAAGATGCCTTTGGCACCAACTGCGGCACCACTGTGACAGGCGTCCATGAGCAGCACCACACGATCCGAGTGCACCCGATTCTTGATGACGTCCGCGAATTGCTGAAGCGGAATACCGGTTGCGTAGAGGCTGTTCTTGTCGGTGTTGTACGCGACCAGATAATTGACGCTGTTGACGTCCATCTGGGTCGGGCTTCCGTGGGAGGAGAAGAAGATCAAAACCAGATCGTCCGGGTTCGCCACTCTCGGCAGCCACTTGTCTCCGAGCTGAGCCATGATCTCCTCGCGAGTAGCCTTCTCGTTGGTGAGAAGACGGACGTGATCAGGGGCGAAGTGGGCTTCTTTCACCAGATAGTCGGCGAAATCAGTGGCGTCTTTGGCAGCGTACTTGAGATTGATGCCGGGATCCTTGAATTTGCTTATGCCCACCACCAGGGCCCATTTGTCCTTGATGGGCCGGTTATTCATGCGCATCCCGCCTTTCTTGCCACGCAGGGCGGCGGCGGCAGCTCTGAGATTCTCGACGCTGGCTTTGATCTCTTTCTTGCCCTCGACATAGTTCCAGATCCTGGTGAATGCCTCATAGCCGAGCGGCAACGCGGCAATTTCCAAATTGTCCTTGCCGAGGGTCCGCTCTTTGATTTCTTCAGCCTGCTTTCTAAAGGTCTCGGCATCGCCGTTCTGACCGAGCTTGGTAGAAACGTCCGCCAGACCCTCGAGAATCTTGGCCACGAAAGGATGATTCTCGCCGAGCTGCTTCTCATCGGTGGTCAGAGCCTTCTGATAGAGCGCGGCGGCTTTGCTGAAGTCACCGAGTTTGACATAGGAGTCGGCCAGGTTGGTCTCCACCTCGGCCACGAAGGGTGTATGGAGACTTTCGCCTTTCACGTCTTTCGGGCAGTTGAGAATGCCGTAAGTGAGAGCCTTGGTTAGCGGTGTCTTGGCCTGATCCGCCTGCTCCTGCAGGTTGTGGTTGCGACCGAGAGCATTGAGATTGTCCGCGACCTGATTGCTTGTCTTGCCGATGGTCTTCTCGAAAATTCCGACGGCTTTCTCCAGGTTCTTCTCGGCAGGCAGATACTTTTCCTGCTGCTGATCGGCAAGCCCGAGATGAGCGAGAACCTCTGCTACTTCTTTCGACTCGGGTCCAAAAACTTTCTGCCTGAGATTGAGGGCTCTGTTCAGATAAGTCTCCGCCTTGTCATAAGAGGTCATGTCCAGGAAACACCGCCCATAGACAAGGAGACAACGGGAAAGGCGCGGATCCGCCTCACCGAAGGTCTCGGCTTCTTCGAGCGCGGCCGAGAGCAACTCCTGAGCCTCGGCATAGTCGCCCTGCTGGAAAGCTCTCTCACCGACATTGCAAAAAGTATTGCAGGACCCCTCGTCGGGAAGCGAAGCGATACCCTTGAGGCCGGGCTCCTGGCTGCGATTGAGAGTCAGATTGACGACGTCGAAAATCAGCTCTGTCTTGGCGTCCAGGGCCTTTTTCTGAGCCTTTGTCGGCACGAACATGCCATCCTTATTTATAGATCCGCCGAGCTGCGCCATGAGAGTCTTGTCTTTCTTGATCTGCTCGGACAGCTCTTTCAGGATGTCGTTCTCGATGGTCTCCGGTGAGACCATATCTTTGGCATCCCCTGATTTGAGACCGAGCATTTTCCAGATGGAAAGCTGGGTGATCTGCTCCTGACGTTTTTGCTTCTCCCGGCTTACGACTTTGCGCTGGGCGATTTTGCGGATTCGCTCGACATCTTTTTTGACTATTTCCTCAGCCTTGCTTCTGGATAGCTCTGGATTCGCCTTCATGAGATCTTTGATCCGGCTCTCGAGCTGATCGTTGACTTCGCCGTCGATCATCGAATCGATGGAAGCCTGGGACGGGTAGAGAAGATTGCCGAAGGCTCCTGCCGCCTCGAGCTCTTTGCCGGCAGCGACGATCTGGGAAAGCTCGTTCCAAGTACCCGTATCCTGGTAATTGGTCGGCTCGAAGTCGAGACCCTGCTGCACCGGTGGCGGTGGCGGGACAGATTTGGGCGAAGCGCAGAAAGTGTCCAGATTAACGATAGACGTTTGCCCCGGTGGAACCGATACCATCATGTCCATGTTGATGAGCATGGTCTGGACCGAGGAGCTATTGGGCTTGAGGACCTCGTTTGCCGGTACCACCACCGTCATCGGCTCGCTACCCGTATTGGTGAGCTGCAGGCTGACCCTGGTGGTGTTGACACTGTCACCGTTCACCTTGAGGTTGAGCTTGCCGGACTTGACCGCTTGCCTCAAGGTAACTAGATTCGGTTTGGTTACCGCTTCGGCGGACCCGGCTCCCTGAAACAAGAGGGCAGCGGCACAGAAGAATACAAATAAGATGCGGACTGGCTGCGACTTTCGCTGATGCATTTGAACCCCGATGTCGGAAAGAGTGAAACTGGATCGCATGGATATTCTACGAATTCGGACCGATAATTAGCGGCAGAGACTGATTTTGTTCCCAGGCTGAAATCTTTTTTAAGGGCTCATTCTAATATATGGGACACATTTCCGCTCGGCAGAATTGCCAAGGGGATAAATTAGTTTCCAGCTTACTACAACACAGTTACCCGGGGGGTCGGGGTTCTAATTATGAAACTGATAGCTTCATTACTTTCATTCGTTTTATTCCTGCAGCTAGCCTGCTATCCGCTTCCCATGATGGCAGCCGTTTCCTTCTCGGACGGCGGAGCCCAGGGCAGCGCCAGCGTCAACAAGATAGGCAAACTCCTCATTGCCGAGGGGATCGCCACTCTCACAGCCACCAGTATCGAGATCGCTTCTAAAGACTCGAGCGGCAACCAGACAACTCAACTCAAAGGCAGACTCTTCAACACAGAGAAAGCCGGTAGCGTCATCAAAGGTATGGCATTCTTCAGCGGCGGTCCGCTCATCTCGGATCTGGACTCCGTCGGTTGCAATGACTATGTCAAGAAAATCGACGGCTCCAAGGTCACCGGACCGGTTACCGACGTGACCGAGAGCGCCGTGACCTGCGGTGGCACCAGCATCCCCATGGGTAACGTGGCTCAAATCCACTCTGCCCGGGTGTTCAAATATTCGACCAAGGTCGGCGAGAGTCCCAAAATGAACTTCTCCGCCACCTGCGTCAAAGCCAAAGCCCAGGGTGAGAAGCTCTCCACCAAGCGTAAAATCATCATCGCGACAGTGGCAGCCGTACTGATCACCGGCATTGCTTGCGGTATTGCTATTCCCATCGCTGTAGCCAGCGGTGGACACCATCACAACAACCCGGTGTACTTCAACCCGACACCGGCTCCGGCTCCGCAGCAGTCCTCGCAGTCGTCCTCCTCGTCTAGCGTCTCTTCACCGTAAGAGCTGGCGGGTACAGGAAATACGAAAGAGCGGGCGAAGTGCCCGCTCTTTTCCTTTTGCCCGAGTCTCTATTAGACTGCAGGTACCGCTTTGAGACGAGCAGGTTTGCGCCAGATGAGCATGTCGCTCAGATAATGATGGAAGTTGAGACCCAGATGCATGGCGATTCCCAGGAGAGGAAGCCATTCTCTCGCCTGGAACATGACACCCATGACCACGGCTCCTGCAGCCAGAAGAATGGCTATATGTCGAAGAGCATTGAGTCTCACCGGCTCCACGCCGGGAGGCGGGCTCATCCGGAAAGAGTGCACATAGGTGATGTACTGGAGAGCGTGCCAGGTGGACACTATCAGATAACCCCAGTGGACCTCCCGGACGAAAAGCCAGGCAAAGCCGTTCACCAGAAGACCCGAGACTACACAGAGTATGCGGCCTGGCACGGTCTCGTCCCGGAACATGGCACGAACCTCGAGAGCTGCATATAGAAGGATCGCCGGAACCGTAACTATCCAGAGTCCCACACAGAGGGGAAAGACCATATCGCCGGAGGGCAGGACTATGTCATAGCCGAGATAGCGAGTGGCAGGGCTCAGCAGGCAGGTGGTGACGAAAGTCCAGGGGGCGACTTGAATGATGAACTCAGCGGTCTTATCAACCAACCCGTCCTTATAGATACCTGCCATCCTCACATAACGGCGCATTACCCCGAAATTTTGAGCGTTTGCGTGACAGGTCTGAGCAGCAAACCAGCCGAATACGAGATAAGGAAGTGCGGCAGGAAAGGCAACCACAGCAACGAAAAAGGCAGCGATGATCCCTAGAAGAGCGCGATGGGCCAGCCAGCCAAGACGCTGCCGGCAATCCGGATCGAGATTGAGCCTCACATGAGTCGCCATCAGATGGGGCATACCGAGACTCAGCCCATAGGCAAGCAGGACAGGATTCCAGGAATCGGAGGCATTATAGGCGGCGAAAACCAGAGGAACAGTAATCAGACCGGCACAACCGTGGATAAGGACAAAGTCGGTCAGCCCGTTATAGATCCAGTGCCGGGCTTTCTTTTCCGGGACGGCGAGCCCATCCAGCGAAGGCTTATCGAGAACTTGCAC